>NZ_JABMCW010000286.1:0-7168 GCF_013179705.1 Pseudomonas sp. CM25
GCTAGAGAATTTTTATGTCCCCAAAGTTTTAGCGTGTATTGTGCCCAGTGATCGGACAATCAAGGATGTTTTGTCTTCGCCTGAAAGTTACGCGTACCCTGCAGTATTTATACATTGCGCTGCTGTCCTAGGTAAAGGTGCGGAGTTTACTGACTTGGATGAAGCAAAAAAATCGAAACAAATCGTTAAAAGTAAGGAGTATGATATCCCATTGCTGTCGGATTTGACTTGAAGATGAAGGGTGTCAACTCGGTTACTGAAAAAGATTTGGGCTATAGAGCGCAGTGTGAGAATGAGTCTTGGCTCGGACACGTTACGATTGTAAAACACGGACCTTGGACCAAAAGGTATCCGACCAACCTGTTAACAGGTAGAGCGGTGAAATATTATTCAATGTGCCGTGAGGTTACGGGTGGCGGATATGCTGATGGCGATGTTCGGTTTGCTCCACCCCTGGATGATCACTATAAGGTCAGTAGCAAGCTGGCGTTGGACGGATTGTCGGTCGAGGTGATTTTGGATAGGAAGGTGCGAAATCTGAAGTCGGACTTCTTTTTAACAACCTGTGGCGCATTTTTTGTGTCAAAAGCATCAAGGTCAGTGCTTGAGGGGGTAAATGCGGATATAAATTTTGCCCCGGCACATGTCAGGCACTTCAATGAAAAGTCTGTGGCTAGAGAGTACTTTTTTATTAATCCGGATGAGATGCCGCGGTGCTTCGACTATGAGCTTTCTGAGTGCGCTGGAAAATCCATGGTCTTGAGTAGGATTGCAAATTTCCAGCCTGAACTTTATTTGCCAACGCCTCTGAGGCTATAGCATCAATCCATATGACCCCACTTAGGGAAAAGAAGTCCAGAGACTCTGCTGCCCTTTCATTAATACACATCTTCCTTATGCCTCGCACCTTATAATTATCTTCTAATTGGCCCGATCAGCAAAATTACCCCCTTTCAAGCTGGCGCTCCGACTTTCATCGGCACTACCAACCGCCTTGCCCGCCAGTCGCCCTCTTTCGGTTCCACCGTGTGAAACCAGTTTCGGTTGTACTCCAACACGCCTCGCGCTTATCTGTCTCCCAGCACGACCTGCCTCACCCGTCGTGACCTCAAGCGAACAACAAGAACGGGAAACCACCCGCGCAAGGAGACTCCAACATGTCCCGACATCAGCACATCCTGGCCTGGCTGAACGACGTGGCCAGCGACCTTCACGCTATCCGCCACGATATCCACGCTCACCCGGAACTGGGCTTTGAAGAAAGCCGCACCTCGGCGCTGGTCGCCCAATTGCTCGAGGCGTGGGGCTACGAGGTGCACACCGGCATCGGCAAGACCGGCGTGGTCGGCGTGCTGCGCAATGGCAGCAGCCCACGCCGCCTGGGCCTGCGCGCCGACATGGACGCGCTGCCTATTCACGAAGCCACCGGCGCGGCCTACAGCAGCCAGCACCAGGGGTGCATGCACGCCTGCGGCCACGATGGGCACACCACCATGCTGCTGGGGGCGGCGCGCTACCTGGCGGCGACCCGGCAGTTCGATGGCACCCTGACGCTGATCTTCCAGCCGGCAGAAGAGGGGCAGGGCGGTGCCGAGGCGATGCTCGCCGATGGCCTGTTGCAGCGCTTCCCCTGCGATGCGCTGTTCGGCATGCACAACATGCCAGGCTTGCCAGCCGGGCACCTGGGCTTTCGCGAGGGGCCGATGATGGCTTCGCAGGACTTGCTAACGGTCACCCTCGAAGGGGTCGGCGGGCACGGCTCGATGCCGCACCTGACCGTGGACCCGCTGGTGGCCGCCGCCAGTGTGGTGATGGCGCTGCAAACGGTGGTGGCGCGCAATATCGATGCGCAGGAAGCGGCGGTGGTCACCGTCGGCGCCTTGCAGGCTGGCGAAGCGGCCAACGTGATCCCGCAACAGGCGGTGCTGCGCCTGAGCCTGCGTGCGCTCGATGCCCAGGTACGGGCGCTGACCCTGGAGCGGGTGCGGGCGATCATCGTCAACCAGGCCGAAAGCTTTGGCTGCCGCGCCACCCTTGAACACCGCCCGGCCTACCCGGTGCTGGTCAACCATGCCGCAGAAAACGCCTTCGCCACCCAGGTAGGGGTGGAGTTGCTGGGCGCCGACGCAGTGGACGGCAACACCCGCAAGCTGATGGGCAGCGAGGACTTTGCCTGGATGCTGCAACGCTGCCCCGGCGCCTACCTGTTCATTGGCAACGGCGTGGCGCGGCCGATGGTGCACAACCCCGCCTACGACTTCAACGACGACATTCTGCTGACCGGCGCCGCCTACTGGGGCGCGCTGGCAGAGCGCTGGCTCGCGCCCGCCTGACCTGCCTTTTTCACGACTGCCGCTGGAACCCGGGCGCGACCGCGTCTGGGCGATCACCCAATCATCCTGTGGAGTGTTCCTATGCAGACTTCGAGCACCGGCGTGTCGCGTACCCGGCAAGTGGTAGCAGCCGTTATCGGCAACGCCCTGGAGTGGTATGACTTTATCGTGTATGGCTTTCTGGCCAGCATCATCGCCCGGCAGTTTTTCCCGTCCGACGACGAGTACGCCTCGCTGCTGATGGCCCTGGCCACCTTCGGCGTCGGTTTCTTCATGCGCCCGGTCGGCGGCGTGCTGCTGGGCATGTATTCTGACCGCAAGGGCCGCAAGGCGGCGATGCAGCTGATCATCCGGCTGATGACGGTGTCGATCGCCATGATTGCCTTTGCCCCCGACTACCTGGCCATCGGCATGGCCGCGCCGCTGCTGATCGTGGTGGCGCGCATGCTGCAGGGCTTTGCCACCGGTGGCGAGTACGCCAGCGCCACGGCCTTCCTGGTGGAAAGCGCGCCGGCCCACCGCAAGGGCTTGTATGGCTCGTGGCAGCTGGTGGGGCAATGCCTGGCGGTGTTTGCCGGGGCGTCGATGGTGGCGCTGGTCACGCACCTGTGCTCACCTGCTGCGCTGGACAGCTGGGGCTGGCGGATCCCGTTTGTGCTGGGCCTGCTGATCGGCCCGGTGGGGCTGTGGATTCGCAAGCACATGGAGGAACCCGAGGAATTCATCCAGGCGCGCCGCCAGGCCAAGGGCCAGTCGCCCGGCTTGTTGCAGGTGCTGCGTGAGCACCGGCGCAGCCTGCTGGTGTCGATGGGCCTGGCTTGTGGTGCGACTGTTTCGTTCTATGTGGTGCTGGTGAACATGCCGACCTTTGCCCACCAGAGCCTGGGGTTGCCGCTGGACCAGGTGCTGCTGGTGCAGATGCTGGCAGTAGCGCTGATGACCGTAGTCATTCCCCTGGCCGGGGCGTTGTCGGACCGGCTGGGGCGGCGGCCGGTGCTGATGGCCTTTACCCTGGCGTTCTTCGTCATGGTCTACCCGCTGTACGTCTGGGTGGCCGCTGCGCCATCCATCGAACGCCTGCTGGTGATGCAACTGATGCTGTGTACCGCCATCGGCGGTTTCTTCGGCCCGGCACCCACCGCCCTGGCCGAGCAGTTCCCGGTCGAGGTGCGCTCCACCGGCGTGTCGGTCGCCTATAACGTTGCGGTGATGGTGTTTGGTGGCTTTGCGCCGTTGATCGTCACGTGGCTGACCAAGGTGCTTGGCACCCCGGTGGCGCCTTCGTTCTACGTGCTGTTCGCCTGCCTGCTGACGCTGCTGGGCACCTACTGCCTGAAAGAAGCACCACGGGCGAGCAAGCCTGCCGCCCTCAACTTTGGAGTAAAACCGTGAAGCCGCTAGCCATCGACCCCATTGTTGTCCTCGATGCCGAGGCGTTGTCGCAGGCCATCCATGCCCGTCAGGTGTCGTGCCGCGAGGTGATGCAGGCCTACCTGGGGCACATCGAACGTTTCAACCCGCAGGTCAACGCCCTGGTGTCGCTGCGCCCGGCCGAAGGGCTGCTGGTGGAAGCCGATGAGCGGGACCGCGAACTGGCCCGTGGCCACTCGCGCGGCTGGATGCATGGCATGCCGCAGGCAATCAAGGACCTGGCCGCCACCGCCGGGCTGCGCACCACCCTGGGTTCGCCGCTGTTTGCCGAGCACGTGCCCGAGCAGGATGCAATTAGTGTGGCGCGGGTGCGGGCCAGCGGGGCAGTGATCGTTGGCAAGAGCAATGTGCCTGAGTTCGGCCTTGGCTCGCAGACCTATAACAGCCTGTTCGGCACCACCACCAATGCCTATGACCACGCCCGGGTGGCCGGTGGCAGCAGCGGTGGGGCAGCCGCGGCGCTGGCCATGCGCTTGCTGCCGGTGGCCGACGGCAGCGACATGATGGGCTCGCTGCGCAACCCGGCGGCGTTCAACAACGTGTTCGGCCTGCGCCCTTCGCAGGGCCTCGTGCCCCATGGCCCGGCGCCCGAGCTGTTCGTTCAGCAACTGGCCACCGAGGGGCCGATGGGCCGCAGCGTGGTTGATGTGGCGCGATTGCTGTCGATTCAGGCCGGCAGTGATGCGCGGGTGCCGCTGTCGCTGAGTGACGGCCGGCGCGATTTTGCTGCGCAGTTGCAGCGCGATTTCCGTGGCGTGCGGATCGGTTGGCTGGGCGACTACAACGGCTACCTTCCGATGGACGACGGGGTGATGGCCCTGTGCGAGGCGGCCCTCGCCGACTTCGCTGAACTGGGCTGCCGGGTCGAGGCCTGCCAGCCGGTCTTCGACCTGACCCGTTTGTGGCAATGCTGGCTGACCCACCGCCACTTCCTGGTGCACGGCAACCTTGCGGCGGCCTATGCCGACCCGGCCAGCCGTGCCTTGCTCAAGCCCGAGGCGCAGTGGGAAGTGGAGGGCGGCCTGCAGCTGACGGCGGCGGCGGTTTACCAGGCCTCGCTGCACCGCAGCGACTGGTACCGCGCGCTGGCCAGCCTGTTCGAGCGTTACGATTTCCTGCTGTTGCCATCGGCGCAAGTGTTCCCTTTCGATGCACGGCAGCCGTGGCCGACGGTGGTCGGGGGGCGGCCGATGGACACTTACCACCGCTGGATGGAGGTGGTGATCGGGCCGACCCTGGCCGGCTTGCCGAGCATCAGCGTACCGGTCGGTTTCAACCCTGCCGGGTTGCCCATGGGCCTGCAGATCATAGGCCCGGCCCAGGCCGACCATGCAGTGCTGCAGCTGGCATACGCCCACGAGCAGCTCACCCGTTGGGTACAGCGCTGCCCGCCCCGGTGCCTGCAAGCCTGAGCAAAGCGCTGGGCAGGCGCGGATCTTGCTGGCTATGCTGACCATCCAGTACAGGGAGGTCATTCACATGGGTATTAGCGCAGACAGTGGCGGCGTGCGTTCGGTGGAGCGGGCGCTGGCCATCGTCGACCTGCTGGGGGAACACCAGGCCCTGGGCCTGGAAGAACTGCACTACCTGACCACGCTGCCCAAGGCCACGGTGTCGCGCATGCTCGCCACCTTGCAGGAGCAGGGTTGGGTGTACCGCGGCCTGAGTGACCGGCGTTACCGCCTGAGTGCGCGACGGCTGTTCGGTGACCGCCAGCTGCGCTTCAAGCGGCGCCTGGTGGAAAGCGCTGCGCCCATGCTGCTGGAGCTCAGCGAACGCACCGGGCTGGTGGCCGACCTTTCATGTTTCGACGGCGAGCGGCTGGAAGTCATGGAAAGTGCCATTCCACAGGTATTGCGCAAGCGCTATCCCCACACCTGCCAGATCGTCGGCCACCATGCCAGCCTGTTCCATTCAGCGATGGGGCGGGCGTGCCTGGGGGAGCTGGCGGTCGATGAGGTGCAGCGCCTGGCGGCCCATGAGCGGCTGCGCGACGACACGGTGCTGCGCGATCTGCAGGAGGATGCGCACAAGGGCTTTGGCCAGCGCACCGAAGGCCACTGGGAGTACCCGGTGCGCTTGCCGTTCCTGATCCGCGCCATTGCCCTGCCGGTGCACGCCGAAGGGCGGCTGGCCGGGAGCATCGCCTTGCACTGGCCGCTCGACCAGGCACCGGTGGAACGGGTGTTGAACCTGCACCTGAACAGCCTGGCAAGCACGGTGGGTGAGGTGCAGCGGGCCTTGGTGGTCTAGCGGCCCTTTCGCGGGTGAACCCGCTCCCACAGGGCCGGTACCGGGCAGGACTATTGACCTTCGCGAAACCCGCTAGGGCTGACTCCCGCCTGCTTGCGGAAAAACCGGCTGAAATACCCCACATCGGCAAACCCCAGTTCGTGGGCGATCTCCTTCACGCTCAGGCTCGAATGCCCGAGCATGCGCTTGGCCTCCAGCACCAGGCGGGCATTGATCACATTCATCGGCGTCATGCCCAGATGCTCCTGGCACAGCCGCCCCAGGGTCGCCAGGGTCATGCCCAGTGCCGCCGCATAGTCCCCCAGTGGCCAATGGGCGCGGTAGTGCATGTCGACCAGCTCGCGAAAGCTGGTCAGCTGCTGGCTGCGCCTTGACGCCGGGCGGTGCTCGCCCTGGGGCACTTGGGGTTCATGGCGCAGCACCTGGATCAACAGCGTCAACAACAATGCCATGCTGCTGGCCACATGCTCGCGGGCGCGGTTGTGGTATTCCTCGCGCAGGGCACGGCACAGTGGCAGCAACGGGTCTTCGTCGTCGGCCCACAGCGGCAGGGGCACCACCTGCGGTTTGCGCACTTGCGCCAGCAGGTGCGGGGCCAGCACCTGAGTGATGCTTTCCAGCGGGTGCTGCGCGGCAGTGATCACCTGGCCCTCGACCTGGCCGGCCCAATGAAAGCCATGCACCACCTGCGCCGGTATGTACACCACGCAGGGCGCCTGCACCTGCAGCCGCTGGCTGTCGAACAGCACCTCCCCGCCACCGCTCTGCAGGTACAGCAACTGCAGCAAGCCTTCGTGACGGTGCGCAGCGATTTCCCAGTTGTGCGCGCCGGAGCGCTGGGAGATCCGCTCCACATGCAGGGCTTCGTGCCACACCGGCTGTGCGGTTTCACCGTACAGGGCGTAGTTGGGGATCTTGTTCATGACGTTGTAATTGTTCTGATCGGTACCTGGCTACTGTGCCACAGCTGCACGCAGGCATCAGCGGGCAAGGGAAAATTGACCGGAATGTGGGGCGGGTTGCAGGTTTTGTCCATTCTGCCGGTGTGCCTGCCGGCCCTAGGCTGTGGCCCAGATCAAGCGACATTCTGGAGAGCAGCATGCACAACAACAATATTCCTTCTCGCTGGTTGGGCCTGGACTCAGCCGTTT
>NZ_JABMCW010000287.1:0-7096 GCF_013179705.1 Pseudomonas sp. CM25
CCTGAAGAATCAAGCTGATCCAACGTGTGGCAGTCGAGCGCGACCAAGACGGATGGTGGAGCCACCCCGACGAGCCAGACTTCGACGAGGACTACGCCGCCTTCAAAGCCTGGCTTGCTCAGCAGGGTCTGGAGCTGAAGCAGTGGCACATGGACTCGGATACTCGGACTGGATAAGCCAGCCTTGTTGTCGCCCTAAAAACTGCATTGATCAGACCGCCACGCGGTCATTGTCAGCAGCCGATAGACGCATCCTGAAAGGCGTACACCACCTGGTAACACCTGATTTTCACGCGAAACCCTGAGTAAGCACTTGGCTGAAGGTCAGACAATCTAAGAGGAACCAATAACAAGCCAACAAACTCAAGAGATTTCGCGGTGGGGCAAAAAGTGGGGCAAAAATGAATTCACCGCAAAAAACCATAGCCATAAAAAAATCCAGTCACCGTTAAGTGACTGGATTCTTTGGAGTTTTTTGGTCGGGACGGAGTGATTCGAACACTCGACCCCTTGCACCCCATGCAAGTGCGCTACCGGGCTGCGCTACGCCCCGACTGGGCTTTGAAGCATGTTCTCAATCCTGCCGAGAACGTTGAAGAATGTACCCTAACCATCTGATAAGTGGAAGCTTTTTCTCAAAAAATTTTCCACCCATCAGAAAAACCCAGGCTCACTTCTTCAAAACCACCAGCACATCCTCCAACTCAACAATCATCTGCCGAATCAGCTGCTTGTACTGGCTAGATTCATCCTTAGCCTCATCACTGGAGAGCCGCAACCGCGCCCCGCCAATGGTGAACCCCTGCTCATACAGCAAGGCCCGAATCTGCCGAATCATCAGCACGTCCTGCCGCTGATAATACCGCCGGTTCCCCCGCCGCTTCACAGGGTTCAGCTGATCGAACTCCTGCTCCCAATACCGCAGCACGTGCGGCTTTACCGCGCAAAGCTCGCTCACTTCACCAATGGTGAAGTAGCGTTTGCCCGGTATGGGGGGCAGTTCGTCGTTATGGCTTGCTTCCAGCATAGGCCTCAACCCGGGCCTTCAACTTCTGCCCTGGACGAAAGGTGACGACGCGCCGTGCAGTGATCGGGATCTCTTCCCCGGTTTTGGGGTTGCGGCCCGGCCGCTGGCGTTTGTCGCGAAGGTCGAAGTTGCCGAAACCGGACAGCTTGACCTGCTCGTTCTCTTCAAGTGCGTGCCGAATTTCTTCGAAAAACAGCTCGACCAGCTCCTTGGCCTCACGCTTGTTAAGCCCTAGCTCCTCGTACAGCCTTTCGGCCATCTCAGCTTTCGTCAGAGCACCCATGCCGTTATTTCCTTAACGTGGTGTTCAACCTTTGTTCGAGCGAGGTGAGGATGTTTTGCAGGGTAGTGTTCACCTCATCGTCGTTAAGAGTGCGCGATGGATGCTGCCAGGTCAAGCCGACGGCAAGGCTTTTTCTATCAGGATCAATGCCTTTACCTTGGTAGACATCAAACAGCCTGAGGTCTGTGAGCCATTCGCCTGCATTGTCACGAATTAATTCAAGCACCGCGCTGGAAGCCACATCACGGCCGGCGATCAAGGCCAGGTCGCGACGGGTTTCCGGGAACCTGGACAGTTCGCTGAACTTCGGCAGGCGGCCTTCGACCACTTCACCCAGCACCAGCTCGAACAGGAACACCGGGCGGTCCAGGTCCAGGGCTTTGGCCAGCTCTGGGTGGATGGCGCCGAGGTAGCCGACCAGTTTGCCGTCGCGCTCGATGGCGGCGGTCTGGCCTGGGTGCAGGGCTGGGTGCTTGCCGGCGCTGAAGGTGAAGTCGGCCAGGGCACCGGAGTAGCCGAGCAGGGCTTCGACGTCGGCTTTGACGTCGAAGAAGTCGACGCTGTCGCGGCCGTTGGCCCAGCCTTCTGGCAGGCGGCTGCCGGTGATAACGCCGGCGATCATTGGCTGCTGCTGCAGGTCACCCAGCTGGCCGACGAAGCGCAGGCCGCTTTCGAACAGGCGCACGCGGTCTTGCTGGCGGTTCAGGTTGTGCTGCAGTGCCTTGACCAGGCCTGGCCACAGGGACGCGCGCATGGCGGCCATGTCGCTGGAGATGGGGTTGGCCAGCAGCAGCGGCTCTACGCCCGGGCTGAACAGCTCGAACAGTTTCGGGTCGACGAAGCTGTAGGTGATGGCTTCCTGATAGCCGCGGGCAACCAGCAGGCGGCGCAGGGTTGGCAGGTCACCGCGGGTTTCCGGCTTGCCTTGCGGGGCCAGGCGGGCTTGCGGGTAGCGAACCGGCAGGTTGTTGTAGCCGTACAGGCGGGCCAGCTCTTCGATCAGGTCTACTTCCAGGCTGATGTCGAAGCGATGGCTTGGCACGCTGACGGTCCACTGCCCTTCCCCTTCACGGGTGGTGGTCAGTTCCAGGGCGTTGAGCAGTTGCTCGACCTGGGCTGGGTCCATTTGCATGCCGAGCATCTGGGTGATGCGCTCGTCACGCAGGGTCACCGGTGCCACTTGCGGCAGGTGCTGCTGGCTGACGGCTTCGACGATCGGGCCGGCTTCGCCGCCAACGATGTCCAGCAGCAGCGCGGTGGCGCGCTCCATGGCTTCGCGAGCCAGCTGCGAATCGACGCCGCGCTCGTAGCGGTGCGAGGCATCGGTGTGCAGGCCGTAGGAACGGGCTTTACCAGCGACGGAAATCGGCTCGAAGAAGGCGCTTTCGAGGAACAGGTCGCGGGTATTTTCGGTGTTCACACCACTGTGCTCGCCACCCATTACGCCGGCGATGGCCAGGGCGCGGGTGTGGTCGGCGATTACCAGGGTGTCGGCGCGCAGCGCCACTTCCTGGCCGTCGAGCAGGACGAGTTTTTCGCCCTCTTCGGCCATGCGTACGCGGATGCCGCCGTTGATTTCTGCCAGGTCGAAGGCGTGCATCGGCTGGCCGAGTTCGAGCATCACGTAGTTGGTGATGTCGACGGCGGCGTCGATGCTGCGCACGTCGCTGCGGCGCAGGCGCTCGACCATCCACAGCGGGGTCGGCTTGCTCAGGTCGACGTTACGGATAACGCGGCCCAGGTAGCGTGGGCAGGCAGCCGGGGCGCTGACTTCGACCGGGCGCACTTCGTCGTGGGCCGGCGCGACGGCAGGCACCACCGGGCGAGTGACCGGGGTGTCGTACAGGGCGCTGACGTCGCGGGCCAGGCCAGCGATGGACAGGCAGTCACCGCGGTTCGGCGTAAGGCCGATTTCGATGCTGGCGTCGTCCAGGCTCAGGTAGGTGCGAATGTTTTCACCCACCGGGGCGTCGGCAGCCAGTTCCAGCAGGCCGTCGTTCTCTTCGCTGATTTCCAGCTCTGCAGCCGAGCACAGCATGCCGAACGACTCGACGCCGCGCAGCTTGGCCTTCTTGATCTTGAAGTCGCCAGACAGCTCGGCGCCGATCATGGCGAACGGAATTTTGATGCCTGGGCGGGCGTTAGGCGCGCCGCACACGACCTGGAAGGTTTCCTGGCCGTTGGTCACCTGGCACACGCGCAGCTTGTCGGCGTCCGGGTGTTGTTCGGTGGCGAGGATTTCGCCCACGACAATGCCGCTGAACTGGCCGGCAGCGGGGGTAACGCTGTCGACTTCGAGGCCGGCCATGGACAGGCGGGCGACCAGTTCGTCACGGGAGACTTGCGGGTTTACCCAACCGCGCAGCCACTGTTCACTGAATTTCATGCTGTTCTCCTGAAAGTTGCGTCGGCATTGACCTAGCGGAATTGCGCGAGGAAGCGCAGGTCGTTGTCGAAGAACAGACGCAAATCGTTGACGCCATAGCGCAGCATGGCCAGGCGCTCGGCGCCCATGCCGAAGGCGAAGCCCTGGAACTCTTCAGGGTCGATGCCGGACATGCGCAGCACGCTTGGGTGCACCATGCCGCAGCCCATGACTTCGAGCCAGCCGGTTTGCTTGCACACGCGGCAGCCGTTGCCGGAACACATCACGCACTGGATGTCGACTTCGGCGGACGGCTCGGTGAAGGGGAAGAACGATGGGCGGAAACGTACCGCCAGTTCTTTTTCGAAGAATACCCGCAGGAATTCTTCGATGGTGCCCTTGAGGTCGGCGAAGTTGATATCGCGATCGATCAGCAGGCCTTCGACCTGGTGGAACATCGGCGAGTGGGTGATATCCGAGTCGCAGCGATAGACGCGGCCCGGGCAGACAATGCGGATCGGCGGCTGGCTGGACTCCATGGTCCGCACCTGCACCGGCGAGGTGTGGGTGCGCAGCAGCATGTTGGCATTGAAGTAGAAGGTGTCGTGCATCGCCCGGGCCGGGTGGTGGCCGGGGATGTTGAGCGCTTCAAAGTTGTGGTAGTCGTCTTCGACCTCTGGGCCTTCGGCAATGCCGTAGCCGATGTGGGTGAAGAACTGCTCGATGCGCTCGAGTGTACGGGTGATCGGGTGCAGGCCACCGGTGGCCTGGCCGCGGCCTGGCAGGGTGACGTCAATGCATTCGGCAGCCAGGCGAGCGCTGAGCTCGGCCTCTTCAAAGGCGGCCTTGCGGGCATTGAGCACAACGGTGACGCGCTCTTTGGCGTCGTTGATCAGCGCGCCGACTTTCGGCCGCTCTTCGGCTGGCAGGTTGCCCAGGGTCTTCATCACCTGGGTCAGCTCGCCCTTCTTGCCGAGATAATTAACCCGGATCTGTTCCAGGGCATTGATGTCTTCAGCGCGCTCCACGGCCTCAAGGGCTTGGGAGACCAGCGCATCCAGGTTTTCCATGTACAGACTCCAGATACGAAAATAGGGGAAGAGCTTTGAAGGCTCTTCCCCTATCGATGACGTTCAATGCCCGACGGCGCTAGCGCCGCCGGGTGATTGTCGCGGGTACTTAAGCCAGAACGGCTTTAGCTTTCTCGACAATCGCAGCAAACGCCGCTTTTTCGTTCACTGCCAGATCAGCCAGAACCTTACGGTCGATTTCGATCGAAGCCTTTTTCAGACCAGCGATGAAACGGCTGTAGGACAGACCGTTAACGCGGGCACCGGCGTTGATACGAGCAATCCACAGTGCGCGGAACTGACGCTTCTTCTGGCGACGGTCGCGGTAGGCGTATTGGCCTGCCTTGATGACCGCTTGCTTGGCTACACGGAATACGCGCGAGCGTGCACCGTAGTAACCTTTAGCCAGTTTCAGAATTTTTTTGTGACGCTTACGAGCGATAACGCCGCGCTTAACACGAGCCATGAGTAACTTCCTCTATCTTAACCAGAATTAACGAACGCGCAGCATGCGCGCGACTTTCGCCACGTCGGACGGGTGCAGCAAGCTGCTACCACGCAGTTGACGCTTACGCTTGGTCGACATTTTGGTCAGGATGTGGCTCTTGAAAGCGTGCTTGTGCTTGAAGCCCGAAGCTGTCTTCAGGAAGCGCTTCGCAGCACCGCTTTTGGTTTTCATTTTTGGCATGTTGAACTCCGCATTCGAAAAAAATTACACAATAATCATCAGGCCTGCCGTGCCCGGGAGATTACTTCTTCTTTTTGGGGGCGATGACCATCATAAGCTGGCGTCCTTCCATCTTAGGATGCTGCTCAACGGTGCCGTATTCGGCGAGGTCAGCTTCAACCCGCTTCAACAGCTCCATGCCCAGCTCCTGGTGGGCCATCTCACGACCACGGAATCTCAGAGAGATCTTGGCCTTGTCCCCATCGGTAAGGAAACGTACCAGGTTGCGTAGTTTTACCTGGTAATCCCCATCCTCCGTCCCTGGACGAAACTTGATTTCTTTGACCTGGATGATCTTCTGGTTTTTCTTGGCTTCGTTGGCCTGCTTCTTCTTTTCGAAGATGTGCTTGCCGTAGTCCATGACCTTGCAGACAGGCGGTACCGCGTCTGCAGAGATTTCTACCAGGTCCAGCTTCGCTTCATCAGCGATACGCAGCGCTTCATCAATCGAGACGATGCCAACCTGCTCGCCGTCTGCGCCAATTAACCGAACCTCGCGGGCCGAGATATTCTCGTTGATCGGGGCCTTCGGTACAGCACGCTTATCGTTTCTCATTTCACGCTTAATAGTCATTACTCCGATTCTTGGCGACCACGCCGGGAAACCGCTTGTGTCAGCAGCTCTGCGAATTGGGCGACGGGCATGGAGCCCAGGTCAGCGCCTTCGCGAGTGCGCACAGCGACGGTTTGCGTTTCGACTTCGCGGTCCCCTATAACCAAAAGGTACGGGACCTTGAGCAAAGTATGCTCGCGGATTTTAAAGCCGATCTTCTCATTTCTCAAGTCCGACTTGGCACGGAAACCGCTACCGTTCAGAGATTTCTCTACCTCGAGGGCGAAATCGGCCTGCTTGTCGGTGATATTCATGATCACCGCCTGGGTCGGTGCCAGCCACGCCGGGAACACGCCAGCGTAGTGCTCGATCAGCATGCCGATGAAGCGCTCGAACGACCCGAGGATGGCGCGGTGCAGCATGACCGGGCGCACACGGCTGTTATCTTCGGCGATATAGCTGGCATCCAGGCGCTCTGGCAGGTTCGGGTCGTACTGCAGGGTACCACACTGCCAGTTACGGCCGAGGCAATCGCGCAGGGTAAACTCGATTTTCGGGCCGTAGAAGGCGCCCTCGCCCGGCTGGTATTCCCACTCAAGGCCCGATTCGTTCAGGGCGTCGGCCAGCGCTGACTCAGCGCGGTCCCACAGCTCTTCGGAACCGACGCGCTTGGCCGGACGCGTGGACAACTTCATGGCGATGTCGCTGAAGCCGAAGTCCTTGTACACGTCCAGGGTCAGCTTGATGAAGTCTGCGGCTTCTTTCTTCACCTGTTCTTCGGTGCAGAAGATGTGCGCATCGTCCTGTACGAAGCCACGCACGCGCATGATGCCGTGCAGGGCGCCGGAAGGCTCGTTACGGTGGCAGGCACCAAACTCGGCCAGGCGCAGCGGCAGGTCGCGGTAGCTTTTAAGGCCCTGGTTGAACACCTGCACGTGGCATGGGCAGTTCATCGGTTTTACCGCGTAGTCACGGCTTTCCGACGAAGTGGTGAACATGTTCTCGGCATAGTTGGACCAGTGGCCGGAACGCTCCCAGAGAATGCGGTCGACAACCTGCGGGGTCTTGATTT
>NZ_JABMCW010000288.1:0-6980 GCF_013179705.1 Pseudomonas sp. CM25
GATCCTCAGCAAGCTCGGGCCGCAAGGGCGGCTGCTGGGCTTCGACAAAGATCCACAGGCGATTGCCACAGGGCAAGCGCTGGCGGCCGAAGACGGCCGCTTTGTCATTGTGCAGCGCAGCTTTGCCGAGCTGGGCGCGGAAGTGGCCGAGCGTGGCTTGCACGGCAAGGTCAGCGGCGTATTGCTGGACCTGGGCGTGTCTTCGCCGCAGCTGGATGACCCCGAGCGCGGCTTCAGCTTCCTCAATGATGGCCCGCTGGACATGCGCATGAACCCGGGGCAGGGCATCAGTGCCGCCGAGTTCATTGCCACTGCGCCGGTCGAGGAAATCGCTCGCGTGTTCAAGGAGTACGGTGAAGAGCGCTTTGCCGGCCGCATGGCGCGTGCCGTGGTCGAGCGCCGCGAAAAGCAGCCGTTCACCCGTACCGCCGACCTGGCGGAAGTGCTCAAGGTCGCCAACCCTGCCTGGGAGAAAGGCAAGAACCCGGCTACCCGCGCCTTCCAGGGCCTGCGCATCCACGTCAACAACGAGTTGGGCGACCTCGAGGCCGGTCTTGAGGCCGCCCTGGATGCGCTCGAGATTGGCGGCCGCCTGGCAGTGATCAGCTTCCACTCGCTGGAAGACCGCATCGTCAAACTGTTCATGCGCAAGCTGGTGAAGGGCGAGGCCGACAACCTGCCGCGCAACCTGCCGGTTCAGCACAAGGCCTTCGAACCGAAAGTAAAGCTCATCGGCAAAGCCCAGTTCGCCTCCGAAGCCGAGCTCAAGGCCAACCCGCGGTCGCGTAGCGCCGTCATGCGTGTGGCGGAGAAGCTGCGGTGAGCAGGCTCTTTGCCAAACCGTTGCCAGGCGGAAGCTTCCTGATGCTCCTGCTGTTCGTCGGCGTGCTGGTTTCGGCCATCGCGGTGTCCTACAGCGCGCACTGGAACCGCCAGCTGCTCAATACCCTGTATGGTGAATTGAGCGAGCGTGACAAGGCCCAGGCCGAATGGGGCCGGTTGATCCTGGAGCAAAGCACCTGGACCGCCGCCAGCCGCATCGAGAGCCTGGCTTCCGAGCAACTGAAGATGCGCGTGCCTTCGGCTGACGAAGTACGGATGGTGGCGCCATGATGAAACTCGAAGGCGCACTCTACCCGTGGCGCTTCCGCGTGGTGATCGGCCTGCTGGCGATCATGGTCGGTGCCATCTGCTGGCGCATCATCGACCTGCAAGTGGTCGACCGTGCCTTCCTCAAGGGCCAGGGCGATGCGCGCAGCTTGCGGCATATCCCCATCCCGGCACACCGTGGCCTGATCACCGACCGCAACGGTGAGCCACTGGCCGTGAGTACCCCGGTCACCACCTTGTGGGCCAACCCCAAGGAAATGCAGGCGTCCCGCGAACGCTGGCCGCAGTTGGCCGCCGCGCTGGGGCAGAACCCGCAGCAGCTGACCGAGCGCCTGACCCAGCAGGCCAGTAAAGAGTTCATCTACCTGGTGCGTGGCCTGACCCCGGAGCAGGGCCAGCACGTGCTCGACCTGAAAGTGCCGGGCGTGTATGGCCTGGAAGAATTCCGCCGTTTCTACCCGGCCGGTGATGTCACCGCGCACATGGTCGGCTTCACCGACCTCGACGACCACGGTCGCGAAGGGGTGGAACTGGCCTATGACGAATGGCTGGCCGGCGTGCCCGGCAAGCGGCAGGTGATCAAGGACCGGCGCGGCCGGCTGATCAAGGACATCCAGGTCACCAAGAACGCCAAGGCCGGCAAGACCTTGGCGTTGTCGATAGACCTGCGCCTGCAGTACCTGGCCACCCGCGAGCTGCGCAACGCCATTGCCGAACAGGACGCCAAGGCCGGCAGCCTGGTGATCATGGACGTCAAGACCGGTGAAGTGCTGGCGATGGTCAACCAGCCCACCTACAACCCCAACAACCGCCGCAGCATGTTCCCGGCGGCGATGCGCAACCGGGCGATCATCGACGTGTTCGAGCCGGGCTCCACGGTCAAGCCGATCTCCATGAGCGCGGCGCTGCAGAGTGGCCGCTGGAAAACCACCGACAAGGTCGAGGTTTACCCGGGCAGCCTGCAGATCGGCCGCTACACCATCAAGGACGTGTCGCGCAGCGAGGGCCCGATCCTCGACCTGACCGGCATCCTGATCAACTCCAGTAACGTCGGCATGAGCAAGATCGCCTTTGACATTGGCGGCGAGGCCATTTACCGGGTGATGTCCCAGGTTGGCCTGGGCCAGTACACCGGCCTGGGCTTCCCGGGTGAGCGTGTCGGCAACCTGCCCAACCACCGTGAGTGGCGCAAGGCCGAGACCGCCACCCTGTCCTATGGCTACGGTCTGTCGGTAACCGCCCTGCAGCTGGTGCATGCCTACGCGGCACTGGCCAACGACGGCAAGATGGTGCCGCTGTCGATCCTCAAGGTCGACAAGGCCCCGGAAGCCGTGCAGGCGATCCCGAAGGAAACCGCCGAAACCGTCCAGGGCATGCTGCAGCAGGTGATCGAAGCGCCGCGCGGCGTGTTCCGCGCCCAGGTGCCGTTCTATCACGTGGCCGGCAAGTCCGGTACTGCGCGCAAGGCCACGGTGGGCTCCAAGGGCTACACCGAAAACGCCTACCGCTCGCTGTTCGCCGGGTTCGGGCCGATGAGCGACCCGCGCTACGCCATCGTCGTGGTGATCGACGAGCCAGGCAAGGGCGGCTACTTCGGTGGCCTGGTTTCGGCACCGGTGTTCAGCAAGGTCATGTCCGGCACCCTGCGCCTGATGAACGTGCCGCCAGACAACCTGCCGCCACCAACCGAACAACCGCAAGTCAATGCAGCAGCCGCCAAGGGAGGGCGTGGATGATGACAATGCCATTAAGCAAACTTTTCGCCCACGCCAGCCGCGACCCGCTGATCCGTGAACTCACCCTGGACAGCCGCAATGTGCGCCCGGGTGACCTGTTCCTGGCCGTGCCGGGTGCCAAGGTCGATGGCCGCGAGCACATTGCCGATGCCCTGGCCCGTGGCGCTGCCGCCGTGGCCTACGAAGAGCAGGGCGCCAACGTGCTGCCGCTGACCGATGTGGCGTTGATCCCGGTCAAGGGCCTGATCGCCCAGCTTTCGGATATCGCCGGGCGTTTCTATGGCGAACCGAGCCGCCAGCTGAACCTGATCGGCGTCACCGGCACCAACGGCAAGACCAGCGTCACCCAGCTGGTGGCCCAGGCGCTGGACCTGCTGGGCCAGCGTTGCGGCCTGATCGGCACCCTGGGCACCGGCTTTTACGGCGAGCTGCAAAGCGGTCGCCTGACCACGCCGGACCCGATCGCGGTGCAGTCGACCCTGTACGACCTGAGAAAAGCCGGCGCCAAGGCCGTGGCGATGGAGGTGTCGTCGCATGCCCTGGAGCAGGGCCGGGTGGCGGCGCTGGAATTCGACATCGCGGTGATGACCAACCTGTCGCGTGATCATCTGGACTACCACGGCAGCATGCAGGCCTACGAGGCTGCCAAGGCCAAGCTGTTCGCCTGGCGCAGCCTGCGTTGCCAGGTGGTGAACCTGGATGACGATTTTGGCCGTCGCCTGGCACAAGCTTTTGCCCGTCGCCCGAGTACCGATCATATCGAGACCCGGCTGCTCAGCTATAGCCTGGAAAACCCGGACGCCTCGTTGTACTGCCACACGGCGAAGTTCAGTGACGGTGGCGTGTGCGCCACACTGGTCACCGGCCAGGGCGAGCGGACCCTGCGCAGCCAGCTGCTGGGCCGCTTCAATCTCAGCAACGTACTGGCTGCCGTGGCGACCCTGCTGGCGCTGGATTATGCGCTGGACGAGATCCTCAAGGTGATCCCGCAACTGCAGGGGCCGGTGGGTCGCATGCAGCGCCTGGGTGGCGGTGACAAGCCGTTGGTGGTGGTCGACTACGCGCACACCCCTGACGCGCTCGAGAAAGTGCTCGAAGCCCTGCGCCCGCACGCCCACGGCAAGCTGCTGTGCCTGTTCGGCTGCGGCGGCGACCGTGACCGCGGCAAGCGCCCGCTGATGGCCGAGGTGGCCGAGCGCCTGGCCGACCGCGTGCTGGTCACCGATGACAACCCGCGCAGCGAAGACCCGCTGCGCATCTTCGACGACATACGCCCCGGTTTCACCAAGCCTGACGACGTCGAGTTCGTCGCCGGCCGTGGCGACGCCATTGCACACCTGATTGCTTCTGCTGGCGCCAATGATGTGATCGTGCTGGCCGGCAAGGGACACGAGGATTACCAGGAGATCAATGGCGAGCGCCATGATTTTTCCGACCTGACCGAAGCCGAGAAGGCACTTGCCGCCTGGGAGGCTCCACATGCTTAAGCCGATGTCGCTCAGCCAGCTGACCGCAGCACTGGATGCTCAGCAAATCGGTGCCGATGCCACATTCACCGGTGTCAGCATCGACAGCCGCAGCGTCCGCACCGGGCAACTGTTTGTCGCCTTGGCCGGCCCGCGTTTCGATGGCCATGACTACCTGGCTGATGTCAAAGCCAAAGGTGCAGTAGCTGCCCTGGTCGAGCGTGAAGTAGCCGACGTCGACCTGCCGCAATTGCTGGTCAAGGATTGCCGGTTGGCACTGGGTCAGCTGGGCGCCCTGAACCGCGCCGGTTTCGACAAGCCGGTGGTGGCCATTACCGGTTCCAGTGGCAAGACCACGGTCAAGGAGATGCTCGCCAGCATCCTGCGTACCCGGGGCCTTGTGCACGCCACCCGCGGCAACCTCAACAACGATCTTGGCGCGCCGCTTACCCTGCTGGAAATCGCTCCGGAGCACAGCGCCGCGGTGATCGAGCTGGGCGCTTCGCGCATTGGCGAAATCCGTTACACCGTCGGCCTGACCAAGCCTCAGGTTGTCATCATCAACAACGCCGGTACTGCCCACGTAGGCGAGTTCGGTGGCCCGGAGAAGATCGTCGAGGCCAAGGGCGAGATCCTCGAAGGCCTGGGCGAGGGCGGTATCGCCGTGCTCAATCTGGACGACAAGGCTTTTGCCACCTGGAAGGCCCGTGCCGGGTCGCACCAGGTCATCACTTTTGCTCGCAGCAACGAGCGGGCCGATTTCTACGCCACACGCATCGGTCGCGATGCCCGTGGTTGCCCATCGTTCACGCTGCACGGCGCCGGTGAAACGGTCGATGTGCAACTGAATGTGCTGGGTGAGCACAACGTCAGCAACGCCCTGGCGGCGGCTGCAGCTGCCCACGCCGTTGGTCTGAGCCTGAGCGGCATCGCCGCCGGCCTGGCGGCCGTGCAACCGGTCAAGGGCCGCACCGTGGCGCAGATTGCGGCAAACGGCGTGCGCGTGATCGACGACAGTTACAACGCAAATCCCACCTCGATGTGCGCAGCCATTGATATACTCGCCGGCTTTTCCGGACGCACCGTCCTGGTGCTTGGGGATATCGGCGAACTGGGGCAATGGGCGGAAGAAGGCCACCGTCAGGTGGGTGACTACGCGCGTGGCAAGGTAGACGCCCTGTACGCAGTGGGTTCCAACATGACACATGCGGTCCAGGCGTTTGGCGCCAATGGCCGCCATTTCGCTACTCAAGCTGAGCTTATCGACGCGGTTAGCGCCGAAAATGCCAGCGATACCACTATCTTGATCAAGGGCTCGCGCAGCGCTGCGATGGAAAACGTCGTGGCGGCATTGTGCGGTGCCAGCGGGGAGAAACATTAATGCTGCTGCTGTTGGCCGAGTATCTGCAACAGTTCCACAAAGGCTTCGCGGTCTTCCAGTACCTGTCCCTGCGCGGGATCCTTGGTGTACTGACCGCGTTGTCCCTGGCGCTGTGGCTGGGGCCGTGGATGATCCGTACCCTGCAAATTCGCCAGATCGGCCAGGCCGTGCGTAACGACGGCCCGCAATCGCACTTGTCCAAGTCCGGCACCCCGACCATGGGTGGTGCGCTGATCCTGTCCGCCATCGCCATCAGCACCTTGCTGTGGGCCGACCTGTCCAATCGCTATGTGTGGGTGGTGCTGATCGTCACCCTGGCGTTCGGCGCCATCGGCTGGGTCGACGACTACCGCAAGGTGATCGAGAAGAACTCCCGTGGCTTGCCGAGTCGCTGGAAATACTTCTGGCAGTCGGTATTTGGCCTGGCTGCGGCCGTGTTCCTGTACAAGACCGCGCCGACCAGCGTCGAAACCACGCTGATCCTGCCGTTCATCAAGGACGTGACCATTCCGCTGGGCGTGGGCTTCGTGGTGCTGACGTACTTCGTCATCGTCGGCTCCAGCAACGCGGTCAACCTCACCGATGGCCTCGACGGCCTGGCAATCATGCCAACGGTGATGGTCGGCGGCGCCCTGGGCATCTTCTGCTACCTGTCGGGTAACGTGAAGTTCGCCGAATACCTGCTGATTCCCTACGTACCGGGCTCGGGCGAGCTGATCGTGTTCTGTGGTGCGCTGATCGGCGCCGGCCTGGGCTTTCTGTGGTTCAACACCTATCCGGCGCAAGTGTTCATGGGTGACGTCGGCGCGCTGGCGCTGGGCGCAGCGCTGGGCACCATTGCCGTGATCGTTCGCCAGGAAATCGTGCTGTTCATCATGGGCGGCATCTTCGTGGTGGAAACCCTGTCGGTGGTTATCCAGGTCGCCTCCTTCAAGCTGACCGGCAAGCGCGTGTTCCGCATGGCGCCGATCCACCACCACTTTGAACTCAAGGGCTGGCCAGAGCCACGGGTGATCGTCCGCTTCTGGATCATCACCGTGATCCTGGTGCTGGTTGGCCTTGCAACCCTGAAACTGAGGTAGATGAGCGTGTCTTTGATCGCTTCCGACCAATTCCGCATCGTTGTCGGCCTCGGCAAGAGCGGCATGTCCCTGGTTCGCTTCCTGGCGAGCCGGGGCATTGCCTTTGCGGTCGCCGACACCCGCGAGCAACCGCCGGAACTGGACACCCTGCGCCGTGACTACCCGCAGGTGGAAGTGCGCTGTGGCGAGCTGGACGTCGACTTCC
>NZ_JABMCW010000289.1:0-6970 GCF_013179705.1 Pseudomonas sp. CM25
GAATCGGTTGCCGATGGCACCGTTGCCACCTGGCACAAGAAGCCGGGCGAAGCCGTCAAGCGTGACGAGCTGATCGTCGACATCGAGACCGACAAGGTCGTCCTGGAAGTACTGGCTACCGCTGATGGCGTGATGGGCGACATCGTCAAGGGCGAGGGCGATACCGTCCTGTCCGACGAAGTACTGGGTTCGATCGTTGAAGGCGCTGCCGCTGCTGCTGCCCCAGCTGCTGCCCCGGCCGCTGCTGCCCCGGCTGGCGCTGCTGCCGACGCTGGCGAAGACGACCCGGTTGCCGCCCCGGCCGCGCGCAAGCTGGCTGAAGAAAACGGCATCGACCTGGCTACCGTGGCCGGCACCGGCAAAGGTGGTCGCATCACCAAGGAAGACGTGGTTGCTGCAGTCGCCAACAAGAAGTCCGCGCCTGCCGCGGCTCCTGCTGCCAAGCCTGCCGCTGCCGCTGCAGCCCCGGTTGTGACCGCCGCTGGCGACCGCACCGAGAAGCGCGTGCCAATGACCCGCCTGCGCGCCAAGATCGCCGAGCGCCTGGTCGAAGCCCAGTCGAACATGGCCATGCTGACCACCTTCAACGAAGTCGACATGACCGAAGTCATGGCCCTGCGTTCGAAGTACAAGGACCTGTTCGAGAAGACCCACAACGGCGTGCGCCTGGGCTTCATGTCGTTCTTCGTCAAGGCCGCCACCGAAGCGCTGAAGCGTTTCCCGGCAGTCAACGCCTCGATCGACGGCAACGACATTGTCTACCACGGCTTCGCCGACGTCGGCGTTGCCGTATCCAGCGACCGTGGCCTGGTGGTACCGGTACTGCGTAACGCCGAGTCGATGAGCCTGGCTGAAATCGAGAACGGCATCGCCACCTTCGGCAAGAAGGCCCGTGACGGCAAGCTGTCGATCGAGGAAATGACCGGCGGCACCTTCACCATCACCAACGGTGGTACCTTCGGTTCGATGATGTCGACCCCGATCGTCAACCCGCCGCAGGCCGCCATTCTCGGCATGCACAACATCATCCAGCGCCCGATGGCCATCAATGGCCAGGTCGTGATCCGTCCGATGATGTACCTGGCGCTGTCGTACGATCACCGCCTGATCGACGGCAAGGAAGCGGTAACCTTCCTGGTCACCATCAAGAACCTGCTGGAAGATCCGTCTCGCCTGCTGCTGGACATCTAATCAAACAGCCACAAGTTGCAAGCTGCAAGCTTCAAGTAGAAGCGTGTAGGCTTGCAGCTTTTGGCTTGTAGCTTGTTGCTGATAAGGAATCTTTTATGACCCAGAAATTCGACGTAGTGGTGATTGGTGCAGGTCCTGGCGGCTATGTAGCTGCCATCAAGGCCGCCCAACTTGGTCTGAAGACTGCCTGTATCGAAAAATACACCGACGGCGAGGGCAAGCTGGCCCTGGGCGGCACCTGCCTTAACGTAGGTTGCATCCCGTCCAAGGCGCTGCTGGACAGCTCCTGGAAGTACAAGGAAGCCAAAGAGAGCTTCAATGTGCACGGTATCTCCACTGGCGAAGTGAAGATGGACGTGGCCGCGATGGTTGGCCGCAAGGCTGGCATCGTCAAGAACCTGACCGGCGGCGTTGCCACCCTGTTCAAGGCCAATGGCGTTACTTCGATCCAGGGCCACGGCAAACTGCTGGCCGGCAAGAAAGTCGAAGTGACCAAGGCTGACGGCACCACCGAAGTCATCGAAGCCGAAAACGTGATCCTGGCTTCCGGCTCGCGTCCGATCGACATTCCGCCGGCTCCGGTCGACCAGAACGTCATCGTCGACTCCACCGGCGCCCTGGAATTCCAGACCGTACCGAAGCGCCTGGGCGTTATCGGCGCCGGCGTCATCGGCCTGGAGCTGGGCTCGGTGTGGGCTCGCCTGGGTGCTGAAGTCACCGTCCTGGAAGCCCTGGACACCTTCCTGATGGCTGCCGACACCGCCGTGTCGAAAGAAGCCCAGAAGACCCTGACCAAGCAAGGCCTGGACATCAAGCTGGGTGCGCGCGTCACCGGCTCGAAAGTCAACGGCGACGAAGTCGAAGTCACCTACACCAACGCCGAAGGCGAGCAGAAGATTACCTTCGACAAGCTGATCGTTGCGGTCGGCCGTCGCCCGGTGACCACCGACCTGCTGGCTTCGGACAGCGGCGTGACCATCGATGAGCGTGGCTACATCTTCGTCGACGATCACTGCGCCACCAGCGTGCCGGGCGTGTTCGCCATCGGTGACGTGGTACGCGGCATGATGCTGGCCCACAAGGCCTCGGAAGAGGGCATCATGGTGGTTGAGCGCATCAAGGGCCACAAGGCCCAGATGAACTACGACCTGATCCCTTCGGTTATCTACACCCACCCGGAAATCGCATGGGTCGGCAAGACCGAACAGTCCTTGAAGGCCGAGGGTGTTGAGGTTAACGTAGGCACCTTCCCGTTCGCTGCCAGCGGCCGTGCGATGGCGGCCAACGACACCGGTGGTTTCGTCAAGGTCATCGCCGATGCCAAGACTGACCGCGTTCTGGGTGTACACGTGATTGGCCCATCGGCTGCCGAACTGGTGCAGCAGGGCGCAATCGCAATGGAATTCGGCACCAGTGCCGAGGACCTGGGCATGATGGTCTTCAGCCATCCAACCCTGTCCGAAGCGTTGCATGAAGCAGCGCTGGCGGTGAATGGCGGCGCCATTCACGTGGCCAACCGTAAGAAGCGTTAATTATAAGAAACCACGGCGGGCTGCCCGTCGTGAGTCTTGCGTGCATGACTCACCGCGGAAAGTCCGCCGGACCGGATCACACGGGAAAACCCGGGGTCAACGGTCACAGGTGGTGCGGCGCCAGTAATGGCGCAGCGCCGAAGCGCAGTACCTAACGAAGACGGTAAAAAGCATGAATCTTCACGAGTATCAGGGTAAGCAGCTGTTCGCTGAATACGGCCTGCCAGTTTCCAAGGGTTTCGCAGTCGACACCCCTGAAGCTGCAGCAGAAGCCTGCGACAAGATCGGCGGGAACGAGTGGGTTGTCAAAGCCCAGGTTCACGCAGGTGGTCGCGGCAAGGCGGGCGGCGTCAAGCTGGTTCGCAGCAAGGAAGACGCCAAGGCGTTCGCTGCGCAATGGTTGGGCAAGCGCCTGGTAACCTACCAGACCGACGCCAACGGTCAGCCAGTGACCAAGATCCTGGTCGAATCCTGCACTGACATCGCCAAAGAGCTGTACCTGGGCGCTGTAGTCGATCGCTCGAGCCGCCGTATCGTGTTCATGGCCTCCACCGAAGGTGGCGTGGACATCGAGAAAGTCGCTCACGAAACTCCTGAGAAGATCATCAAGGCTACTATCGATCCACTGGTCGGCGCTCAGCCGTTCCAGGGTCGTGAACTGGCATTCCAGCTGGGTCTGGAAGGCAAGCAGGTTGCACAGTTCGCCAAGATTTTCGTAGGCCTGGCCAAGCTGTTCAAAGAACACGACCTCGCCCTGCTCGAAGTCAACCCGCTGGTCATCAAGGCCGACGGCGACCTGCACTGCCTGGATGCGAAGATCAACATCGACGCAAACGCCATGTACCGTCAGCCCAAGCTGAAAACCTTCCACGACCCGTCGCAGGACGATCCTCGTGAAGCCCACGCTGCCAGCTTCGAGCTGAACTACGTGGCGCTGGAAGGCAACATCGGCTGCATGGTCAACGGTGCCGGCCTGGCCATGGGTACCATGGACATCGTCAACCTGCATGGCGGCAAGCCAGCCAACTTCCTCGACGTTGGCGGTGGTGCTACCAAAGAGCGCGTTACCGAAGCGTTCAAGATCATTCTGTCCGACAGCAATGTCGCGGCCGTTCTGGTCAACATCTTCGGCGGCATCGTTCGCTGCGACATGATTGCCGAAGGCATCATCGGTGCAGTGAAAGAAGTCGGCGTGAAAGTTCCGGTCGTCGTTCGCCTTGAAGGCAACAACGCCGAACTGGGCGCAAAAGTACTGGCAGAAAGCGGTTTGAACATCATTGCGGCAACCAGCCTGACCGACGCTGCTCAACAAGTTGTCAAAGCTGCGGAGGGCAAGTAATGAGCGTCCTGATCAATAAAGACACCAAAGTCATCTGCCAGGGCTTCACCGGCTCGCAAGGTACTTTCCACTCCGAACAGGCCATCGCCTACGGCACCAAGATGGTCGGCGGCGTAACCCCAGGCAAGGGTGGCAGCACCCACCTGGGCCTGCCGGTGTTCAACACCGTCAAGGAAGCCGTGGAAGCTACCGGCGCTGACGCTTCGGTCATCTACGTACCGGCTCCGTTCTGCAAGGACTCGATCCTGGAAGCGGCCTTCGGCGGCATCAAGCTGATCGTCTGCATCACCGAAGGCATTCCTACCCTGGACATGCTGGATGCCAAGGTCAAGTGCGACGAGCTGGGCGTGACCCTGATCGGCCCTAACTGCCCAGGTGTCATCACCCCGGGCGAGTGCAAGATCGGCATCATGCCAGGCCACATCCACTTGCCAGGCAAGGTCGGTATCGTTTCGCGTTCCGGCACCCTGACCTACGAAGCTGTGAAGCAGACCACCGACGCCGGCTTCGGCCAGTCGACCTGCGTCGGCATCGGCGGTGACCCGATCCCGGGCTCCAACTTCATCGACATCCTGAAGCTGTTCCAGGAAGACCCGAAGACCGAAGCGATCGTCATGATCGGCGAGATCGGCGGTTCGGCTGAAGAAGAAGCTGCGGCCTACATCAAGGCCCACGTCACCAAGCCTGTGGTTTCCTATATCGCTGGTGTTACCGCACCTGCGGGCAAGCGCATGGGCCACGCCGGCGCCATCATCTCCGGCGGCAAGGGCACTGCGGACGAGAAGTTCGCCGCCCTGCAGGACGCGGGTGTGAAGACCGTGCGTTCCCTGGCTGACATCGGCAAGGCCCTGGCCGAGCTGACTGGCTGGGAAGCCAAGAAGTAATACTGCTACACCCCCCACGCGCACAGAGGCCACCTTCGGGTGGCCTCTGTCGTTTTTGGGTTCGTGAAATTCAGCACCGGCCCCTTCGCGGGTAAACCCGCGCCCACAGGTAGCGTACAGTCCTTTAGGTTTGTGATTTCCCTGTGGGAGCGGGTTTACCTGCGAAGAGGCCGGTGCAGACAACATGGAATTTTCGATTGCCTGGATAGGAATTTTCATACAGACGAATGTTTCAATCCGAGGATAATTCCCACTGTTGACGGTCGCGCAGACGACAAACATGTACGCACATCGGACAAGCAGCACTGTGCCAGTGCGTTTGACTGACAAAACAGTTACATTACGTGTTCACTCTGTGCCCGTACCCCAAAAGGGAACGACACGCTAAACGGGTCTGGCCTATCAAGCCGGGCAGCATTTCCCCTCATCCAATGGGAAATCCCCTCTCGAATCCCGATTTCAGCAGTGTGGTACTACCTTAAATGAAAGTTCTCAAAGGCCAGGATATCCTGGCGCTTGGCTTTATGACGTTTGCGCTTTTCGTAGGCGCTGGCAACATCATCTTCCCGCCTATCGTCGGTCTGCAGTCTGGCCCGCACGTGTGGATGGCCGCCCTCGGCTTCCTGGTTACCGCGGTGGGCCTGCCGGTCATCACCGTGGTCGCCCTGGCCAAGGTCGGCGGTGGCATGGATGCCCTGAGCAGCCCGATCGGCAAGTTCTTCGGCGGCTTGCTGGCAGCCGTGTGCTACCTGTCGGTCGGCCCCCTGTTTGCCACCCCGCGTACCGCGACCGTGTCGTTCGAAGTAGGTGTGGCCCCGCTGACCGGTGAAAGCCCGCTGGCGTTGTTCATCTACAGCCTGGTGTACTTTATCGTGGTGCTGGCAGTGTCCATGTATCCGGGCAAACTGCTCGATACCGTGGGCCGCTTCCTGGCACCGTTGAAGATCATTGCCCTGGCCGTATTGGGTATTGCAGCTTTTGCGCTGCCAGCCGGGACCATTGGTGAAGCGCAGCCTGCCTACGCCGCCGCCGCGTTCTCCAAAGGCTTTTCCGACGGTTACCTGACCATGGATACCCTGGGTGCCTTGGTGTTCGGCATCGTCATCGTCAACGCCATTCGCTCGCGCGGTGTCGAGTCGCCGAAGCTGATTACCCGCTACGCCATCATCGCCGGCCTGATCGCCGGTGTCGGCCTGGCCCTGGTGTACATCAGCCTGTTCCGCCTGGGCGCCACCAGCCACGATATCGCGGCGGACGCTACCAACGGTGCGGCGGTCCTGCATGCCTACGTGCAGCATACCTTCGGCTCGCTGGGCAGTGGCTTCCTGGCCGTGCTGATCGCGCTGGCCTGCCTGGTGACTGCGGTTGGCCTGACCTGCGCCTGCGCCGAGTACTTCAGCCAGATCCTGCCGCTGTCGTACCGCGCACTGGTGGTGATCCTTGCCGGCTTCTCGCTGCTGATCTCCAACCTGGGCCTGACCAAGCTGATCATGTTCTCGATCCCGGTGCTCACCGCCATCTACCCACCGTGCATCGTGGTGGTCGGCCTGAGCTTCGTGAAGGACCTGTGGAACTCGCCGACCCGCATCCTGGCCCCGGTAATGCTGGTATCGCTGGTGTTTGGCATGGTCGACGCGATCAAGGGCAGCAGCATTGCCCATGTGCTGCCGGACTTCCTGGCGCACCTGCCATTGAGCGATGCGGGCATGGCCTGGCTGGTGCCTTCGGTGGTGACCCTGGTGGGTGCCGTCGCCTGCGACCGCATGCTCGGCAAGCCGCGCGAGGCGCTGGCCTGATAGGCGAAGCCTGAGGGCGGCACCGGCCACAAGCCGAAAGGTGCGCGCCAAGGGTGGAAGCTTGAAAGCCCCGTATCCGAGAGGATGCGGGGCTTTTTCTTTGCCTGTGCAGATATCTGCCAGAAGGTGTGCCTTTTGCCGCTTGCCAGCGTCGAAACCCGGTCCCTATCCTCTAGGCACCTGGCCCATTCGGGAACACTGCATGAACTTCATCCAAAGCAACCTCAA
>NZ_JABMCW010000029.1:0-31674 GCF_013179705.1 Pseudomonas sp. CM25
GGTGGACTTCCTGGCCCTGTTCGCCGGGGTCACCCTGTGGAACTACTGGATCGGCCTGAAAGTCGGTGCCGCTGGGGTGCGCACCAAGCCGGCGCAGCGCTGGCTACTGCTGGGCGTGGGTGTCGACCTGGCGATCCTCGGCTACTTCAAGTACGCCAACTTCGGCGTCGACAGCCTCAACGCGATCATCAGCTCGTTTGGCCTGGAGCCGTTCATCCTCACCCATGTGCTGCTGCCGATCGGTATCTCGTTCTACATCTTCGAGTCGATCAGCTACATCATCGATGTGTACCGCGGCGACACCCCGGCCACCCGCAACCTGATCGACTTCGCGGCGTTCGTGGCGATCTTCCCGCACCTGATCGCAGGCCCGGTGCTGCGCTTCAAGGACCTGGTGGACCAGTTCAACAACCGCACCCACACCCTGGACAAGTTCTCCGAAGGCTGCACCCGCTTCATGCAGGGCTTCATCAAGAAAGTGTTCATCGCCGACACCCTGGCGGTGGTCGCCGACCATTGCTTCGCCCTGCAAAACCCCACCACCGGCGATGCCTGGCTGGGCGCCCTGGCCTACACCGCGCAGCTGTACTTCGACTTCAGCGGCTACAGCGACATGGCCATCGGCCTTGGGCTGATGATGGGCTTCCGCTTCATGGAAAACTTCAAGCAGCCGTACATCAGCCAGTCGATCACCGAGTTCTGGCGGCGCTGGCACATCAGCCTGTCGACCTGGCTGCGCGACTACCTGTACATCACCCTGGGCGGTAACCGCAAAGGCACCTTCAACACCTACCGCAACCTGTTCCTGACCATGCTGCTGGGCGGCCTGTGGCACGGTGCCAACTTCACCTACATCATCTGGGGCGCCTGGCATGGCATGTGGCTGGCGATCGAGCGGGCGCTGGGCCTGGACACCAACCCGCAGCGCTTCAACCCGGTCAAGTGGGCCTTCACCTTCCTGCTGGTGGTGGTCGGCTGGGTGATCTTCCGCGCCGAGAACCTGCACGTGGCCGCCCGCATGTACGGCGCCATGTTCAGCTTCGGCGACTGGCAGCTGTCGGAACTCAACCGCGCGCAGCTCACCGGCCTGCAGGTGGCCACCCTGGTGATCGCCTACCTCACCCTGGCGTTCTTCGGCCTGCGCGACTTCTACCGCAACGCCCGGCCGACGCCAACGGCCACCCCGGTGCAAATCAACAGCGACGGCTCGCTCGGCCTGGACTGGACCCGGGTAATGACCCGCGCCCTCGTCTTGCTGCTGTTCGTGGCCTCGATCCTCAAGCTCTCGGCGCAGAGCTACTCGCCGTTCCTGTACTTCCAGTTCTGAGGTGGATGACATGACCCGGACATTACGCATCACCTATTCGCTGTCGTTCCTCGGCCTGCTGGTGGGCATGGGCGCCTGGTCCACCGGTGGCCTGCAGAGCTTCCAGCGCACCGAGCAGATGACCCTGCTCAACGGCAAGCTGGCCAAGGCAGCCGAGACCCACTACGACGAAGAATTCCCGATCAAGCGCCTGGGCACCAACCTGTGGGCGGCGATGGACTTCAAGCTGTTCAACGAAGGCCGCCCCGGTGTGGTGCTGGGCCGCGACCAGTGGCTGTTCAGCGACGAAGAGTTCAAGCCCACCGCCGGTGCCGAGCAACTGATGCAGGAAAACCTGGCACTGATCCGCGGCGTGCGCGACACCCTGCAGCAGCACGGCAGCCAGCTGGTGCTGGCGATCGTGCCGGCCAAGGCGCGGGTCTATTCCGAGTATGTCGGTAAAGAAGCACCTGCCAGCCTGCATGACGACCTGTACAACCAGTTCCACGCCCAGGCACGCCAGGCCAACGTGTTCGCCCCGGACCTGATGGCACCGCTGGAGCAGGCCAAGGCCCGCGGCCAGGTATTCCTGCGCACCGACACCCACTGGACGCCAATGGGCGCCGAAGTCGTGGCCCAGGCCCTGGCCGAAGCGGTGGCGCGGCAAAGCCTGCTCGACGGCGAACCGCAGACCTTCATCACCGAAGCCGGCAATACCGCACCGTACAAGGGCGACCTGACCAACTTCCTGCCGCTTGACCCGCTGTTCAGCAACCTGCTGCCGGCGCCGGACACCCTGCAGCAACGCACCACCCGGCCTGCCGAGGCCGAGGGCGAAGGCGGCGATGCGCTGTTTGCCGACACGCAGATTCCGGTGGCGCTGGTAGGCACCAGCTACAGCGCCAACCCGCACTGGAACTTCCTCGGTGCGCTGCAACAGGCCTTGCGCAGCGACGTGGCCAACTACGCCGAAGACGGCCACGGCCCGCTGCTGCCAATGCTCAAGTACCTGCAAAGCGACGCCTTCAAGAACGCCGCGCCACAAGTGGTGGTGTGGGAATTCCCCGAACGTTACCTGCCTATGAAGAACGACCTGAGCAGCTTCGATCCGCAGTGGATCGCGCAGCTCAAGAACGCCCGTAAATCCGAAGAAAACCTGGCCTTGTCGTCCGCCCGGACGAACCATTGATAGAGAGGAAATGCACATGACTACCAAGACTTCCATTGCCAAAGCCCTCACCCTTGCGGCCGGCCTTTCCCTTGCGTCCATGCACGCCTTCGCCGGCGCCGACGCTGCGCTGTATGGCCCGACTGCACCCAAAGGCTCCACCTTCGTGCGCCTGTTCAACGCCGCCAGCGCACCGGCTGCTGCCAGCGTCGGCAACACCCAGATCAAGCAGGTTGGCGCCCAGGCCAGCAGCGACTTCAGCTTCCTGCCGGGCGGTGACTACACCGCCCAGGTCGGCGGCAAGAGCGTGCCGGTGAAGCTGGCCGCGGACAAGTACTACACCCTGGTCAACAGCAGCGGCGGCAACCCGAAGTTGATCGAAGAGCCACCGTTCAAGAACAAGCAGAAAGCCCTGGTTCGCGTGCAGAACCTGAGCGACCAGCAACTGACCCTGAAAACTGCCGACGGCAAGACCGAAGTGGTCAAGCCGGTGGCCGCCAACGGCCGTGGCGAGCGCGAGATCAACCCGGTCAAGGTCAGCCTGGCGCTGTACCAGGGCGACAAGAAAGTCGGTGACGTGAAACCCGTCGCTCTGGAGCGCGGCGAAGCTGCCGTGCTGTACGTAACAGGTTCCGGCAACAGCTTGTCGCCGGTGTGGGTAACTCGCCCCGTGGCTAGCAACTGATCCCCTGCCTCTAAACGACTATTGGAGAAACATGATGATCCCGGTAATTCTTTCTGGTGGTAGCGGTTCGCGTCTGTGGCCTCTGTCGCGCAAGCAGTTCCCCAAGCAGTTCCTGGCCCTGACCGGTGAACACACCCTGTTCCAGCAAACCATCGAGCGCCTGGTGTTCGAAGGCATGGACGCGCCGATCGTGGTCTGCAACAAGGACCACAAGTTCATCGTCCAGGAGCAGCTGAGCGCACTGAAGCTGGAAACCCAGGGCATCCTGATGGAACCGTTCGGCCGCAACACCGCGCCGGCCGTGGCCATGACTGCCATGAAACTGGTCAATGAAGGCCGCGACGAGCTGATGCTGGTGCTGCCCGCCGACCATGTGATCGATGATCAGAAAGCCCTGCAACGTGCCCTGGCCCTGGCCACCGTGGCCGCCGAGCGTGGTGAGATGGTGCTGTTCGGCGTGCCGGCAACCCGGCCGGAAACCGGCTACGGCTACATCCGTTCCAGCCAGGACGCGTTGCTGCCCGAAGGCGTGGCACGCGTTGCGCAGTTCGTCGAGAAGCCCGACGAAAAACGCGCCGCCGAATTTGTCCAGGCCGGTGGCTACTTCTGGAACAGCGGCATGTTCCTGTTCCGTGCCAGCCGCTTCCTCGAAGAGCTGAAAAAGCACGACGGCGACATTTACGACACCTGCGTGCTGGCCCTGGAGCGCAGCGAAGAAGACGGCGATGTGCTGAGCATCGACGAGGCAACGTTTGCCTGCTGCCCGGACAATTCCATCGACTACGCGGTGATGGAAAAAACCCAGCGTGCCTGTGTAGTACCGATGTCGGCTGGCTGGAGCGACGTGGGCTGCTGGTCGTCGCTGTGGGAAGTGCACGAGAAAGACCACAATGGCAACGTTACCAAGGGCGATGTGGTGGTGCAGGACAGCCACAACTGCATGATCCACGGCAACGGCAAGCTGGTGTCGGTGATCGGCCTGGAGAACATCGTGGTGGTGGAGACCAAGGACGCCATGATGATTGCCCACAAGGACAAGGTCCAGGGCGTCAAGCAAATGGTCAAGACCCTGGACGAGCAGGGCCGCAGCGAAACCCAGAACCACCTGGAAGTGTATCGCCCGTGGGGCTCGTACGATTCGGTGGACATGGGCGGCCGCTTCCAGGTCAAGCACATCACCGTCAAACCGGGCGCCAGCCTGTCGCTGCAGATGCACCACCACCGTGCCGAGCACTGGATCGTGGTGTCCGGCACGGCCGAGGTCACCTGCGACGAGAACGTGTTCCTGCTGACCGAGAACCAGTCGACCTACATTCCGATCGCCTCGGTGCACCGCCTGCGCAACCCGGGCAAGATCCCGCTGGAGATCATCGAGGTGCAGTCCGGCAGCTACCTGGGCGAGGATGATATCGAGCGCTTCGAGGATGTGTATGGGCGAACCTCCACGCCGGTCGAGCGTGGGGTTTCGGTGAAGACCATCGCGCAGTAAAGCGCAGTCGATAAATGCACAAACCCGCTGCGGGCTTTACCGTAGCGGGTCTGTCCAAGGGCATCACGCCCGAAAGAAAAAATTAAAAGTTTACGCAGTAATGCCCTTGTGACATTTCATACGTTACCTCCCCGACTGCAAAGCTCAGACGATAGTTGAAGCTGAGTTGTTGGCCCGGTTGCCATTTCATGTTTTCCACAACCAGGTTTCTCGCGTTATACAAACCCGCACCCAAATTACCAAATGCCCGATAGATAATAAATTCTCCATCGCGATCTATGCCGGCGCGGAAGAAGACGCCCAGTTTCCCGTTGTTCAGATTTTCATACGCCCGCAAGATCATACCGCCCTCAGAAGCCTCCGAAATCTCAGGCGACTCGGTATAGTAACTGTTGTGACCGAGGTAAGCCGGAGAGAGCGCCGCAGTGCTCTTGCCTTTAAGCGCTTTCCACTGTGCGGTCATCATTTCCGGTTCAAATTCCACGCCCTGTTTTTCCTGAATGTTCATCATGTTCTGTTCACTCGCACGTTGTTGATAAATTCAAATGACATTAACTGGGCCTTAGTGCCCTGAAGACCCACGCCCGAAAATGTTTTATTTTCAGTGGCGAGAAAAAATTTATGAGAATTTGCGCTCTGCTGCTACTCACAGTGTTGGGAGTTACAGATAGCATCGCAATGTGATTGCGCTGACTTTCGAGCGCATGCGCTGCACGTGGCGTAGCGCATGCCAACTGCAAGGCAGCCTCCCGCTTTTGAGCACATGCCATTTCAGGCTACGATAGTCGAACCCCTCGCAACCAAGGTCTGCAAGCCCCATGATCATCGGTGCCTTGCTCATACTCACCTGGCTGGTGCTGCTGTTGCGCTACCCGGCCAAGGCCCTGCCGATTTCCCTGGCTGCCGTGTGCGGCCTGGGCCTGGTGGCCCTGTTCGTCATCTGGCAGGACAACCGCGAAGCCTCGCAACTGGCCCGCCTGGACCTGCGCCTGAGTTATGCCCCCGAGCAATGCCCGGCGGACCGTGCCCTGCAGGTACACATGAAGAACGGCAACAAGGCGCCGCTCACAGAGCTGCGCTGGCGCGTGGCGGCGTATGCCCCGGGCGACACCGTGAACCTGGCCGAGAACACCTACAATGCCCCGCGTTACCGTGGGCCAGGTGACCTGCAGCCGGGGGCCGAGTGGAAGGACTGCCTGCCATTGCCGCCATTGCGCTCCGGGTATCGTCCGCAAACCCTGGAGTTTCGTGCCGAGCACCTGCAGGGTACATTTGCCAATTGACTTATCACATGTGCAGACCTCTTCGCGGGTGAACCCGCTCCCACAGGGACAACGCAGGTCTTGAATACTGTGGGGTACCTGTGGAGCGGGTTCACCCGCGAAAGGGCCCATGCAGGAAAATCATCTCCCTGAGAACAGGCCTCCACCTATGCCCACCGTCCTCATCACCGGTTGTTCCAGCGGCATCGGCCGCGCCCTGGCCGACGCCTTTCGCGATGCCGGCCACCATGTCTGGGCCACCGCGCGCAAGCCAGAAGATGTCGAGCAACTGAGCGCCGCCGGCTTCAGCGCCCGGCAGCTGGACGTGAATGACAGCGACGCCCTGGCCCGCCTGGCCGACGAACTCGAAACCCTCGACATCCTGATCAACAACGCAGGCTACGGCGCCATGGGCCCGTTGCTCGACGGCGGCGTGGACGCCCTGCGCCAGCAATTCGAGACCAACGTGTTTGCCGTGGTCGGTGTCACCCGGGCACTGTTCCCGCTACTGCGCCGCTCACGCGGGGTGGTGGTGAACATCGGCAGCGTCTCAGGGGTGCTGGTCACTCCCTTCGCTGGCGCCTACTGCGCTTCCAAGGCAGCCGTGCATGCGCTCAGCGATGCCTTGCGCCTGGAGCTGGCGCCTTTCGGCGTGCAAGTGATGGAAGTGCAGCCGGGGGCGATCGCCTCGCAGTTCGCCAGCAACGCCCAACGCCAGGCGGAGCAGGTACTTGTGGCAGGGTCGCCGTGGTGGCCGTTGCGCGAGCATGTGCAGGCACGGGCGCGGGCTTCGCAGGACAAGCCGACTTCGGCGGCGGTGTTTGCCAGAGGGGTGTTGACGGCGGTAAGCAAGTCGCCGGTGCCGGCGCTGGTGCGGTTGGGTAACGGCAGTACAGCGTTGCCGGTGATGGCCCGATTGCTGCCACGGCGGTTGCTGGACTGGGCTTTGCGCAAGCGTTTTGGGCTGCTGCGACCGCTCTGAGGGCGTGGTTGCCTATGCCGCCCTCTTCGCGGGTAAACCCGCTCCCACAGAGCTGTGTCATCCCTGTGGGAGCGGGTTTACCCGCGAAGAGGGCGGCACAGACAACAAAGAATCAGGCGATGGAGCGTAACACTCCACCATCCACCCGCAAGGCAGCCCCGGTGGTAGCACTGGCCTGCATCGAAGCCAGGTACACCACCATATTGGCCACCTCTTCCACCGTCGCCAGGCGCTTGAGCAGCGAGGTCGGCCGGTGCTCGGCGAGGAAGTTCGCTTCCAGTTGCTCAGTCGACACACCCTGCTCCCCGGCCAGCTTGGCAAAGAAGTCGCCGACACCTTCCGAGCGGGTAGGCCCAGGCAATACCGCGTTCACCGTCACCCCGCTACCGGCCAAGGTCTCGGCCAGGCCACGCGACACCGCCAGCAGCGCGGTCTTGCTCATGCCGTAATGAATCATCTCGGTCGGGATCTGCAGCGCCGACTCACTGGACAGGAACACCACCCGACCCCACTTGCGCTCGGCCATGCCCTGGGCGTAGTGGCGAGACAGGCGCACCGCGCTGAGCACGTTGACATCGAAGAACCGCTGCCACTCCTCGTCCTCGATCTCGAAGAACGGCTTGGGCTCGAAGATGCCGAGGTTGTTGATCAGGATGTCGCTGTGCGGCACTTGGCCGAACAGTTTTCGCGCACCGTCGCGGGTACTCAGGTCGGCGGCGATACCGATGATGCGCGCCTGTGGCAGGCGTTCGCGGATGGCGTTGAGGGCTTCATCGACCCGGGCTTGAGTGCGGCCGTTGACCACCACTTCGGCCCCCGCCTCGGCCAGGCCGATGGCGATGGCCAGGCCAATGCCGGCGGTGGAGCCGCTGACAATGGCGCGCTTGCCGTTCAAGGAAATCTGCATCTGTGCCTCCTCAATTGTCTGGGGAATCGCCAGGGCTGCTTTGCGGCCCCGGCTTTTACGCTTTCTTCACCGGCTGCTCGTCGAATGCCTGCCAGCCACCACCCAACGCTTTGTACAGCCCCACCAACGCCTGCGACACCGCCGCCGAGCTGTCGATCCACTGCTCTTCGCTGGCCAGCAACGCCCCTTGCACCGTCAGCACATTGAGAAAGTCCACCGCGCCTTCCACATACTGGCGCTGGGCGGTTTCCAGGGCGATGCGGTTCTGTCGCACCGCCTCGGCCAAATGATCCCGACGCAACTGGCTGGCGTTGTAAAGGCGTAGCACATCGTCAATTTCATGCCAGGCGCCAAGCACTACCTTGCGGTAGTTCAGCGCCGCCTCCTGCTGCTGGGCTTCCCGCAATTCCAGCGTGCCCTTGAGCCGGCCACCCTCGAAGATCGGCAGCGAAAGCTGCGGCCCGAAGGCGAAACGGCGCGAGTCCCAGCCAGCAAAATCGGACAACTGCATGGCCTGGAAACCGACACTGCCCGACAGGCGGATACTGGGGTAGAAGTCGGCCTTGGCCACGCCAATGCTGGCGGTGGCGGCATGCAGGCGCGCCTCGGCCTGGCGGATATCCGGGCGCCGCTCGGCCAGCTCGGACGGCAAACCGATGGCGAACTTCTGCTGCGGCGCAGGCAGCTCGCCAGCCGGCAGCAACTCGGCCTGCAAACTGCGCGGCGGTTCGGCCGCGAGCAGGCTGAGGGCGTTGATCAAGTCATCGCGCCGCGCTTCCAGGCTTGGCAGGCGCGACTCGATCGAGGCCACCTGGGCACTGGCCTGGGCCACGTCGAGGCGAGTGGCGACACCTTCCGCCTGGCGATTTTCCGACAGCGTCAGGCTGTGCCGGGCGACCTTGAGGTTGTCGCGAGTCACATCAAGGGTGTGCTGCACGGCACGCAACTGGATGTAGTTGCCGGCGGTTTCCGACAGCAGCGCCAGCAACACCCCGCGCCGATCGTTCTCGGCCACTTCGACCGTGGCATCGGCGGCCTCGACCTGACGCCGCACGCGGCCCCACAGGTCCAGCTCCCAGCCGGCTACCAGGTCACCCTGCCAAAGGTTGAAGGCTTGCTTGCCTGCCTTGCCCGACGGGTCGCTCAGGCCCTCGGCGCTGTTGCGGGCGCGGCTGTAGCCGGCGTTCACGTCTACCGACGGCACTTCATCGGCGGCCACAGTGCTGCGTAAGGCACGGCTTTGCAGCAGGCGGGCACTGGCCATCTGCAGGTCGAGGTTGCGCTCGGATACGCGCTGGATCAGTGCACTCAGGCGAGCGTCGTGGAAGGTTTCCCACCAGCGCAGTTCCAGTGGCTCGGCCTGCGGCTGGCTGGCCGCTGCCTCGCCTTGCAACGGCGCCCACTGTTGCGGCGCCTGGCTGTCGGGGCGCAGGAAGTCCGGGCCCATGGTGCAGCCGGCCATCAGCACGGCCAGCAACAACGGGCTCAAGCGTAATGCCGGTTTCATCGTGCGCTTACCTCTTTGCCGTCCAGCTTGTCGCCACGGGTATCGATGGTCGCTTCCACCGACATGCCCACACGCAGGCGCGCGAGCAGCGGCTGGCCGTCATCGAAAACGATCTTCACCGGGATACGCTGCACCACCTTGGTGAAGTTGCCGGTGGCGTTGTCCGGCTTGACGGCGGCGAAGGTGACGCCGGTGGCCGGGGCGATGCTTTCTACATGCCCCTGCAGTTTTTCGCCGGAGAACGTGTCGACGCTGATGCTCACCGGCTGGCCCGGCTGCACGTGGGTCAACTGGGTTTCCTGGAAGTTGCCGACCACATAGGCCTGCTGCAAGGGCACCACCGACAGCAGGCGGGCACCTGGATTGACGTACGCACCGACACGCAGGGCGCGCTCGCCGACCATGCCGTCCACCGGCGCGCTGATGCGGGTATAGGACAGGTCGAGCCGGGCCTTTTCAACGCCCGCTTCAGCCCGCTTCAACTGGCCATCGGCGCTGGCCACCTGGGCGGTAAGGATGTCCACCTGCTTGCGTGCTGCCACCAATGCCGCCTGGGTATTGGCCAGCCGCGCGCGAGCCTGGTCGACGCCGCTGCGCGCCTGCTGGGCGTTCTGCACGGTACCGGCACCCTGCTCGGCCAGGCGGCTGTAGCGGTTGACTTCATGATCGGCGAACGCCGCTTCGGCCTGCGCCGCTTTCACCGCCGCCTCGGCCTGGGCGATCAGCGCCGCCTGGCGCTCGAGGGTGGCACGGGCATCGGCGCTTTGCGCCTTGGCCACCAGCAACTGCGCCTGCGCGGCATCCAGCGCGGCCTGGTAGTCACGGGCATCGATGGTCGCCAGCAACTGGCCAGCCCTGACTTGCTGGTTATCTTCTACCAGCACTTCCTTGATGAACCCGGCAACCTTCGGTGCGACCACGGTGTAGTCGGCGATCACATAGGCGTCATTGGTGCTCTGGCGGTGGTCGCTGCCAAACATCCAGGGGCCGATGATGCCGGCCAGGACAGCGACGGCAAGCACCGCGCCGATGAACAGGGTTTTGCGGTTGTTGGTCATTTCAGCGGTTCTCGAATTCATCCAGGGTTCAGGCCACCGCACGCGGCGGATAGACCCGGGTAGGCACGAAAGGAATCAGGCAGATCAGGGCCACTGCAATGCAGGCCATGACCAGGTAGAGGTCGGCGGAGGTCAGCACCAGCGCCTGGTCGTGGATACGCTTGGCCAGGCCTGCGCTGTTGTCATCGACCAGCGGGGCGTTGCCCAGGCTGTCCACCAGGTGGTTGGAATGGAAGTGCCGGCGCAGCGTACCAACGGCGTCCAGCAGGCCACCGGCGACCACTGCAGCCAGGCCTTTGACGGTGTTGAACCAGCTGGAGGCGAACGGGCCTTCCTGCGGGGTCATCCCGTTGGTGGACAGCATCAGCAGCGGCAGTACCGCCATCGGCTGGCCGAACACCTGCAGCAGGTAGAACGGATAGAAGTCGCCACGGATCCACTGCGACGTCAGCAGGCTGCTGCCGACACAGGACACCGCCAGCATCGCCAGGCCGATGCCCAGCACCCAGCGGCAGTCCACCGCGCGGATATTGCACAGGGCGGCGGTCAGCGGCAGGGCGATCAGCTGCGGCATGGCCACCAGCATCATCAACGGGCTGGTCTGCACCGGCCGGTAGCCCTGGATCTGCGCCAGGTAGGCCGACGGGATGCTACCTACACCAGACAACACGATCAGCACGCCGGCCAGGGTCACCAGGGCAAAACTGAGGTTGCGTCGCGAGAGCATGCGTAACTGGAAAAACGGCAGCGGCTCGGACCACTCGTTGTACATGAACAGCACCAGCAACAGCAGGCCGCCACCCAGCAGCCAGCAGATCAGTGGCGAATCGAACCAGCCCCAGCGGTCGCCTAGCGACAGGCCCAGCACGATGCAGCTGATGGCGGGCAGGCCGAGCAGCACGCCGCGCCAATCGAACTGCTTGAAACGTTCCAGGCGCAGCGGGTCCTGCGGCAAGCCCCAGCCCACGCAGAACATGGCCAGCGCCGACGGCACGATGATCTGCCAGAACGCCCACTGCCAACCGACGTACTCGGTCCAGAGGCCAGCCAGTGGCGTGCCGAGGTTAGGGCCGAAAGTGGCGGTAAGGGCATAGCAGGCCAGGCCGTACACCTTGATACCCGGCGGCAAGAAGCGCAGGGCCACGCTCATCAGCATCGGCGGCAAGGCGCCAGAGGCAAAACCTTGCAGCACGCGCAGCAGCATCAGGCTGTGCAGGTTGGGGGCGAACGGTTGCAGCAGACCCAGCACGGCGAACACGCCGATGGCGCTCATGGTGAAGCGCCGTAGCGAGAAGGTAGTGGCCAGCCACGGCGCGAAAGCCATGGCCGAGACCGAGGCGGCGCTGTACACCGCCAGCAGCCAGGCGCCTTCGTCGGCACCAATGCCCATGGCGCCGCGAATATCGGCCAGGGAAATCTTCGTCACCGACTCATTGAGGCCCGCGCACAGCACGGCCAGCAGTACACCGAACAGCCCAACCACGACCTGCAGGCCGAACGCCGTCTGCGCAGGCGCGGCCGGCGCGGGGGCGGCAGCGCCAATCGCGGCAGAGGGGGCGGACAGGGAACTCATGGACAGACATCTCCAGCAACAAAATCACGACTGGAGCAAGTCTAAGAACGTCGAATGCTGACGAAAACTGAATTCTCGGTAGGTTTATGTTGCGTCAAACGCAATCGGGACATCATAGCGGGCATGAAAGGCCCTGATCATGGGTCCATGCTACCGCACGCCTTCAGCGTCTGGCGCAGCCACCGATGCGCCGGATCGTTGTCGAATCGCGGGTGCCACGCCTGTTTCACATTCACCTTTTCCAGCGGCACGGGTATTTCGAAAGACCGCAATGGCAGCTTCAGACGGTTCACGCTGTTGAGGATATTGGCGGGTATCGGCAGGATCAGGTCGGAGTCCGGCAGCGAGAACATCGCCGAGTGGAAACTGGTGGTGATCAGCGCCACCCGCCGCTCCACCTTGTGGTTGGCCAGCGCCACGTCGATCGGCCCATTGGCCCGACCGCGCCGTGACACACTGATCTGCGGATACGCGGCAAAGCGCTGCGGTGTGATCGGCGCCTCGAAAATAGGGTGTCCCTCGCGCGCCAAGCCGACGAAATAGGTATTGAACAAACTCTGCACTTTCATCTCCGGGCCCAGTTCAATGGCCGAGCTGATGATCAGGTCGATGTGACCGTTGCGCAGTACCGCGTCATCGTCGCCACTGCCTTCCGGTACAAAGCGCAACACCGTGCGCGGCGCCTGGGCCAGCATCATGCGCAGCAACTGGGCGCCGTACAGGGCGATGAACAGGTCGTTGGTGCGAATGTTGAAGGCCCGGTCCAGGTTTGCCAGGTCGACCGCGTCGCGGCTGCGGAACACCTGCCCGGCTTGCTCCACCAGCCCATGCACCTGCTCGCGCAGGGCCAGCGCCCGTGGGGTCGGCACCAGGCCACGACCGGCACGTACCAGGATCGGGTCGCCCAGGGCATCGCGGATCCGTCCCAAGGTCCGGCTCATCGCCGCCGGGCTCAGGTTCATGCGCTGCGCCGCGCCGACCACACTGCCTTCGTCGAGCAGGGCATCGAGGGCGACGAGCAGGTTCATGTCCGGGAGTTGCATGGCGGTTATCCGTTACTGCGCTGGGAAGGGCGATGGTAGCAGGTTGCAGGATTGCACCAGACGCAATGCGCCCGTGCGCCGTGGGGCATTTATCCCGTAAGTCGATCTGGCCAAGAATGACCTTTGGCAGGTTCGGCCCTTTCGCGGGTAAACCCGCTCCCACAGGTACACCACAATATTTGAAAGCGGTGTGGTCTTGGGTTTACCCGCGAAAGGGCCCGAACAGGCAATCACTCCGCCAGCCTTTACAAGGATCCCCAATGCCCAACCCCGTCCTGATCGCCATCGACGCCTCCCCCGCCGCCACTGCCCTGCTCGCCCTGGCCCGTCGCTACTGCCGCCCAGGCGAGCACGAACTGCACGTGCTGCTGGCCATCGATTCCACCTTCGCCGTGCACGACAGACCCGCGCCCTACACCGCCGAGGAGCTGGAGGAATACCCCGCTGCCTGCGAGGAACAGCAACACGCCGACCACGCCGTGGCCGAGGCAGTACGCGAATTGCAACAGGCCGGTTTCGCCAGCCAGGGCTGCATGGTGGCCGGGCAGCCGGTCGACGCCATCATCGCCAAGGCACAGGAGCTGAACTGCGAGCTGGTCATCATGGGTCACCGGCACCTGTCGCGGCTGGGGCGGCTGCTCGATCCGTCGATCAGCGCAAAGGTGATCGACCGCATTGAAATGCCGGTTTTGGTAGGGCCCGCCTGACCGGCCATCACCCGGAAACGCAATTGCATTGACCAGGTAATGCAATCGCATTACCTTGGAGTACTGCTGCAACACAAAGGACAGTGCCCATGGCTACCACCTTCGAAGTCGAGTCCACGCTGACTGATCGCTACCAAACCACCGTTCCCGAAACCGTACGGCGCGCCCTGGGTTTGAAAAAGCGTGACAAGATCCATTACTCGATTCGCCCTGACGGTGGGGTGATACTCACCCGCGCAGAGGCAACCGAGGACGATCCGGTGCTGGGCCAGTTCCTGGATTTCCTGGCGCACGACATCGCTACCAATCCTCAACGGCTGCAGGTTGTCGATGCAGGCCTCATCGCTCGTCTCGACAAGCTTGTCGGCGACGCGGAGGTCGACCTTGATCAACCTCTGTCGGCGGATGATGAATGAGTGATGCGAACAGGAAGCCTTTTGTTATTCATGGATGGACTGTATTTGCCCACCCACTGTTCCTGGCCAAGCTGGACGCGCTGAGCGCCCAGGTTCAGGCTCAGATGCAGAAAGACCCAGCTGGTTACGCCAAGAAGAATGCTTATAAGCGGCTGGCGGCAATCAAACGCTTGGCATTCGATGTGATCCCCCAGGACCCGACCAAAGTTGAGTACAGGCAGGGCGCACCGTTGGGCGGTGACCACAAGCACTGGTTCAGAGCGAAGTTCTTCCAGCAATACCGCTTGTTCTTTCGCTATCACACCGCCAGTCGGATCATCGTGCTGGCTTGGGTCAATGATGAATCGAGCAAGCGGGCCTACGACAGCAGCGATGACGCTTACAAAGTCTTTCAGAAGATGCTGCTAACTGGCCATCCACCAGATGACTGGGATCAATTGCTGCGAGAGTGCGGGTCTGTGCATGTCAGGCCCGAATAGCAGAATTCACCCCTCGCTCGGTTTCACCACCACCGTACACGTCGTCCCCGCCGCCAGCAAAAAACCTTCCGGCACTTCATCGATGTGGATACGCACCGGCACCCGCTGCGCCAACCGCACCCAGTTGAACGTCGGGTTGACGTCGGCAATCAGCTCGCGGCTCTGGGGGTTGTCGCGGTCGTAGATGCCACGGGCGATGCTCTCCACATGCCCCTTGATGCGCTCGCCGCTCATCATCTGCAATTCGGCCGGGTCACCCACCTTCACGTGCGGCAGCTTGGTCTCCTCGAAGAAGCCGTACACCCAGAACGAGTTTTCATCGACCACCGCCATCACCGCTTCACCGGTGCGCGCGTAGTCGCCTCTGTGGATATTCAGGTTGGTCACGTAGCCGTCCACCGTGGCGACGATATGCGTGCGCTTGAGGTTCAGCTGGGCCGCCGCCAGCTCGGCCAGGGCTTGCTGGTAATCGGCTTGAGCCGAGTTGGCGATGTTGCTGGCGTCGTCGCGGTTTTCCCGGGAGATCACCAGGTTGTCCATGTCGGCTCGGCGCTTGGCGTTGACCTTGCGCATGTCCCAGGTGGCCTTGCGCGAGGCGACCAGCGCCTTGGCCTGGTCAACCGCCAACTGGTAGTGCTCGGGGTCGATCTGGATCAGCAGGTCGCCTTTTTTCACCCGCTGGTTGTCCTTGACCGGCACGTCCACCACATACCCGGGCACGTCGGCGGCAACGTTGATGATGTCGGCGCGCACGCGGCCGTCACGGGTCCACGGCGTGGTCATGTAGTGCAGCCACAACTGGCGACCGATCACCACGGCAGCGGTCAGCACCAGCAGGGTGGCGATCAGGCTGAAGAACTTTTTCATCGAAGGATTCTCACCAGTAGAGCGACAGCGCCAGGGCGCCGAACAGGCAGACGAACAGGCTCAGGCGCAGCAGCGCCGGGTGCCAGAAGAAGCGGTAGCCATCATGGCTGGCGATGAACCGGTCCAGGCCCCAGGCCAGGCCCAGGGCAAACAGGAACATCAAGGTCATGGTGGGCATGTACACGCCATGGAAGGCGATCTCACGGGGCATCTTGCAGTCCTTTCGCCGGTGCCAGTGGCGACTGTGGGTCGAGCAGGGAAGAACGGATGAAGTGCAGGTAGCTTTGCGCACGGCGCAGCACCGAAGTGTCGAAGTGCCGGGCAAAGGGCTCGTCGGTCGCCTGTACCCGGGCGATGGCGTGGTCCACCGCCACCAGGGCACGTTCGTGGTTGCTGGCGCTGGGCTGCAGGAACAGCCGGGCCAGGGCGCGGCCCATGACGCGAATGGCCTGGCGCCAGGGCTGCGACTCGGCGTAGGCCGGGTGCACCGGCGCGCGGGCCTGCTCTTTGCGCAGCTCGATGATGGCGTGGCCGATTTCCAGCACGGTGAACATCCAGCCCATCAACTGGCTTTGCACCTGCGGCTTGCCGGCCGCCAGGCCGTAGGCCTGGTGCAGCAGGTCGCGGGTGCGGCTTTCAAAGGCCGAGCCCAAGCCGCGCAGGCGGCCGCTGATGGCAAACAGCACTTGCTCGCGCAGTTCCTGCTCCAGGCGGCTCCACAGCCAACGGCTGTTGGGCGGCAGGATGATTGCCCCGGCGGCGGCGCAGACGAACATGCCGATGACCATGCCGATGTAGTCGTTGATGAAGGTGTACGGGTCATACACGGTGAGGTTGTTCGGCACCGAGCCGATGGCGAAGAACACCAGCAGGCCGATGCCGTAGCCGGCATAGGCCGGCCGCGAGGAAAGAAACGCGCCCAGCACGAACACCGGCGCCAGCACCATGCACAGCAGCGGGAAACCGTCGATCCAGGGGAACACGAAGAAGGTTTCGAAGAAGCCGACGAAGGCGCCGATGGCCGTGCCGCAGGCCATCTGGAACGACATGCGCTTGGGGTTCGGCGAAGCCGCCGACAGGCCCACGGTGACCGTGGCGATCAGGGTCATCATCGCGCCGCTGGGCCAGTCACTGAGCAGCCAGTAACTGCCCAGCAGCAACAGCACTGCCGAAGCGCGCACGCCTGCAGCAAGCGATACCAGCCAGCTGGTCTGGGCCACGTAGGGCTCGTCCCACTGCTCGCGCTGGTGTCTGTGCGCGGCCAGCGAGGCATGGGTTTCGGCGTAGCTGTACATCTCGTCGACGAAGCGGTACAGCAGCTCGAACGCGGTGTGGAAGTCGAGCAGGTCGGCATCGCTGGGCGCGGTCGCCAGGTACTCGGCGCGCAGGCCACGCACCTGGGCTTGCAGGCCTTCCTTGTAGGCGGCCAGCTCCAGGGTCAGGCGCAGCGCGTCGGCGTCGGTCAGCGCCCGGCCCACGTACGGCTGCAGCAGTTCTACCAGGGTGTTCAGGCCCGGCTCGATGGCGCTCACGATCTGCAGCGGGCCACGGTTGCGCAGGCGCTCCAGCAAGCGATGCAGGGCATTGAAACGCGTGGTGATGGCCATGAACTCGCTGTTCATGCGCACCAGGCGGCCACTGCGGCGGCGCATGTGCGGGTCTTCGAAGGCGGTGACGTTGCGCAGGCTTTCAAGGCCCACGGCCTCGGCGACGAAGCGCACGTTGCTGGTTTCGAAACGATCGCGCTGGCTGTCACCGCGCAAGGCCTCGACCACCACCCCGGCGAACACCCCAAAGCGCTGGTACAGGGCGTTGCGCATGGCGGCACTGGCCGACTGCGGCAGGATCGCGGCGCTGACGAAGGTCGATACGAGAATGCCCAGGGCAATTTCCAGCACCCGCCACACCGCAGCCATGAACGCCTGGTCGGGGTGCTGCAGAACCGGCAGGCCGATCATCGCCGCCGTGTAGCCCGCCAGCACAAACCCATAGGCACGGAATGTGCGGTAGCGCATGGCACCGGCCGAGCACAAGCCCACCCACAGTGCCAGGCTGGGCAGGAACAGCTCGGTGTTCTGCGGGAAGATGGCAATCAGTGCCACCATCATCGCCGAGCCGGCCAAGGTGCCGAGCACCCGGTAAAAGCTCTTGGCGAACACGTGGCCGCTTTGCGGCTGCATGACGATGAACACGGTGATCATCGCCGTGCGCGGTTGCGGCAGCTCCAGGCGCATGGCCAGCCACAGGGTGATGAACGCCGCCGCCAGGACCTTGAAGATGTAAACCCAGGTAACACCGTCGGTGCGCGCCCAGGCAAAGAAACCCCGGCGCCACTCCAGGCTGTGCAGCCAGCGCACGGGCAGGCTGGAAGTGCTCATTCGGCGTTGTCCGGCTGCTTGTCGAAAATGGCCAGGCTGGCCGGGGTTTTCGGCGCCGCCTGGCGGTCTTCATCAGGTACGTCCTGGCCGGCCTGCAGGCCACCGCCCAGCGCGGTCACCAGCTCGGCATGGGCGATCAGGCGGGCGGCCTGCACCTGCTGCTGTATCTGCTGCTGACGGAACAGCAAGGTCTGCGCGTTGAGCACATTGAGGTAATCGGTAAGGCCACGCTGGAAGGCAACCATGGCGATGTCGTAGGTTTTCTGCGCGGCGGCGACGGACTCGGCGGCGAAGTGCGACTGCTCTTGCATCGACTCGCGGCGGATCAGCTGGTCAGAGATGTTCTTCAGCGCACCGACCACGGTCTGGTTGTAGCGCGCCACGGCCACGTCGTAGCCAGCCGATGCCACGCCCAACTGCGAACGCAGACGGCCACCATCGAACACCGGCAGGCTGATGGCCGGGCCGACGTTGTAGTTGAACTTGCGCCCGGTCAGGAACTCCAGCGGGCCGCCGCCGGTGGCCATGAAGCCCAGGCTGCCGACCAGGTCGACATTAGGGAAGAAGCCGGCGTGGGCGACGTCGATGCCACGCGCCTGGGCAGCCACCTGCCAGCGGCTGGCGACCACGTCGGGGCGCTGACCAACCAGTTCGGCAGGCAGGTTCGAGGGCAGCTTCAGCGGCGCAGCCAGGGTCAGGCTCGGGCGCTGTAGCTGCGCGCCCTGCCCTGGGCCCTTGCCGGCCAGGGCGGCCAGCTGGTTACGGGTGAGCGCGATTTCTTCGTTGAGGCTGTCGAGCTGGCGGTGGGTTTCCGGCAGCGGCGCTTCGGCCTGGCTGACCTCGAAGTGGGTGCCGATGCCGGCATCCAGGCGGCGCTTGGCCAGGGCCAGGATCTGCTCCTGCTGCGCAAGCTCGGCCTTGACGATATCGCGCTGGGCAAAGTGCAGGCTCAGCTGGATATAGGCCCGTACCACGTTGTTCTGCAGTTCCAGCTGCGCCTGGCGGGCTTCGGCTACGCTCATGTGCGCCTGGTCCACGGCCTGCTCGCTGGCATTGCGCTCACGGCCCCAGAGGTCGAGGGCGTAGCTGAAGCCGATGGCGGCATTGTTGTCCCAGGTGTTGGCGCCCGACAACGCGCCAGGGCCGTAGAACTGGTCTTCCGGCCAGTTATGGCGCTTGAGCGTGGCCTGGCCGTTGGCCTGGAGCTGCTCCGCCGACTCGACCACGCCGGCCATGGCCTTGGCTTCGCGCACCCGCGCCGCAGCCATGGCCAGGCTTGGGCTGCCGGCTACGGCCAAGGCAATCCAGCGGTCCAGCTGTGGGTCGCCATAGGCGTGCCACCACTGCTGGTCGGGCCAGTGGGCGTCGGTTGCGGCTTCACGCATGGCCGCATCAGGGGTCAGGGTATTGGCTTGCAGCGTCTTGCTTTGCGGGGCAATGCCCCAGGTTCCGATACAGCCGCTCAAGGTGAGGGCAAGGGCACAGGCACTGAACGCGTTGAGCGTTCTGATGATGCGACGCGGCACAGCTGCGATTTCCCGAGGAAGTGAAGAGGGGCCGGGCAATTCTAGGGGGCGGCAGCACTGGCGATAAGCGCAGATTCCTGCGAATCTTTGTTACCAAAACAGCGATAATCCGCCTTTGGTCGAAGACAACTTTTCATAACTTCGACGTTACTTCGTGACACACTTTTGTCCTCTATATCGAGAGTGACCCATGGACACCCTGCAAAACATGCGTGCTTTCAGTTGCGTCGCCCAGCTCGGCAGCTTCACTGCCGCTGCCGCGCAACTGGACACGACCACCGCGAACGTGTCGCGGGCGGTCTCCAACCTGGAAGCCCATCTGCAAACCAGGCTGCTCAACCGTACCACCCGGCGCATTGCGCTGACCGAAGCCGGCAAGCGCTACCTGATGCGTTGCGAACAGATTCTTACCTACGTGGAAGAAGCCGAGGCCGAAGCCAGCGACGCCCATGCGCGCCCGGCCGGGCAGTTGAAGGTGCACTCGATGACCGGGGTCGGCCAGCACTTCGTGGTCGACGCCATCGCCCGCTACCGCGAATCGCACCCCGACGTGACCTTCGACCTGACCATGGCCAACCGCGTGCCGGACCTGCTCGACGAGGGTTATGACGTGTCCATCGTGCTGGCCACCGAACTGCCCGATTCGGGGTTCGTATCGCAGCGCCTGGGCATCACCTACAGCATCGTCTGCGCCTCGCCCGGCTACATCGCCCGCCACGGCGTGGCGCAAAAGCCTGTCGACCTGCTCAAGCACGCCTGCCTGCGCATGGTCAGCCCGGTGATCCCGCTGGAAAAATGGCTGTTCGACGGCCCGGAAGGCCAGGAAATGGTCAACATCACCAGCTCGCCGTTCATGGTCAACACCGCCGACGCCATGAAAACCGCGATCCGCAGTGGCATGGGCGTAGGTGTGCTGCCGATCTACTCAGCCATCGAAGGGTTGCGTGACGGCAGCCTGGTGCGGGTACTGCCCGAATACCGGCTGCAGGAACTGAACCTGTATGCCATCTACCCATCGCGCCAGTACCTGGACGCCAAGATCAAGACCTGGGTCGAGTACCTGCGCAATTCACTGCCAGAGATTCTGGCGGCGCATGAGGCAGACCTGAAAACTCACCAGGTGCAGATTGCCAACTAAGAAACATGCTGCATTGCGGTGGTGGACAATGGTAGGTTGCTAACCATCGCCGGCCTCTTCGCGGGTAAACCCGCTCCCACAGGGATCGACCATGCCTGAGGGCTGCACTGTACCTGTGGGAGCGGGTTCACCCGCGAAGAAGCCACCATTGCCCCCGCCTTGCAGAGAAGTTGCCCGATGAAAAAAACCGTCCTGGCCTTCAGCCGTATCACCCCGGCCATGGCCGAGCGCCTGCAGCAAGACTTCAACGTGATCCTGCCGAACCCCAAGCTCGGCGACATCAATGCCCAGTTCAACGAAGCCCTGCCCGAGGCTCACGGCCTGATCGGGGTTGGCCGCAAGCTCGGCCGCGCGCAACTCGAAGGTGCGGCCAGGCTCGAGGTGGTGTCCAGCGTTTCGGTCGGCTACGACAACTACGACCTGGACTACTTCAACGAACGCGGCATCGCCCTGACCAACACCCCCGACGTGCTGACCGAGAGCACGGCCGACCTGGGCTTCTCGCTGATCATGGGTTGCGCCCGCCGCACCGCCGAGCTGGATGCCTGGACCAAGGCCGGCAACTGGCAGGCCACGGTGGGCCCGGCCCACTTCGGCAGCGATGTGCATGGCAAGACCCTGGGTATCGTCGGCATGGGCAATATCGGCGCAGCGCTGGCGCGCCGTGGCCGCTTCGGTTTCAACATGCCGATCCTGTACAGCGGCAACAGCCGCAAGCCCGCGCTGGAGCAAGAGCTGGGCGCGCAGTTCCGCAGCCTTGAGCAGTTGCTGGCCGAAGCGGACTTCGTGTGCATCGTGGTGCCGCTGTCCGATGCCACCCGCAAGCTGATCAGCACCCGCGAGCTGAAGCTGATGAAGCCAAGCGCCTTCCTGATTAACATCGCCCGTGGGCCGGTGGTGGACGAGGCGGCACTGATCGAAGCGTTGCAGAACGGTACCCTTCGCGGGGCCGGCCTGGATGTGTACGAAAAAGAGCCGTTGAGCGATTCGCCATTGTTCAAGCTGCCCAATGCGCTGACCTTGCCGCATATCGGTTCGGCCACAGCCGAAACCCGCGAGGCCATGGCCAACCGGGCGATGGACAACCTGCGTGCGGCGCTGCTGGGTGAACGCCCGCGGGACCTGGTGAACCCGCAGGTGTGGAAGGACTGATAGTTCGCTACTGCCTGCACCGGCCGCTTCGCGGGCATGCCCGCGAAGAGGCCGGTGCAGGCAATGCACCACCTATTTAGCCATCACGACAGGCTCAGCCACCCTGGCCTTGGACTTGCGAAACACCAGCACATTCCCCGCCATCACCGCCACCAGCCCAAGCAACGCTGGCGGCGTCCACTGGTACCCCTCGACCACCGCCGACACATTCAACGCCACCAGCGGGAACAGCACCGTGCAATAAGCCGCCCGTTCCGGCCCCATGCGGCCAACCAGGGTCAGGTAGGCGGTGAAGCCGATCACCGACCCCGGTATCACCAGGTACATCAACGAGCCGATATAGCGCGTGTTCCATTCCATGGTGAAAGGCACGCCGCTGACAACGCAATACACGGCCAGCATCGTCGCGCCATAGACCATGCCCCAGGCATTGGTGGTCATCGGCTTGAGCCCGGCCTTCTGCTGCATACTCGAAAGCAGGTTGCCCGCTGAAAAGCACAGCGTGCCGAGCAACGCCAGGCCAAGGCCATACAAGGTCTCGCGGCTGGCCGCGTGGTGGGCCAGCTCCGGCCAGAACAGCAAGCCCAGGCCAAGCAGCCCCAGGGCGCCGCCGCCGAGCACATTGCTGGCGATCTTCTGGCCGAAGAACACCCGCGCGTTCAGCGCGTTCCACAGGGTGGCAGTGGAGAACACCACGGCGATCAGGCCGCTGGCGATCCATTGGCTGGCGGTGAGAAAGCACATGAAGTTGACACAGAACAGGCACAGGCCCTGGACCAGGCAGATGAGATGGCCACGACGGTTCATCGGCTGCAGGCGGCGGGTGAGCAGCAGCAAGGCGAACAGGATCAGGCCGGCCAAGGCAAAGCGGTAGACGATCGAGACCGGGATGGCGACCACGCCCAGTTGCAGTTTCAGGGCGATCCAGGTGGTGCCCCAGATCAGTACGGTGAGCAGGTAGAGCGACAGGTTCATCGGTGGGGCTCCTAAAGCGAACGACCAGACATCCCGGGGCCGCTGTGCGGCCCATCGCCGGCGAGCCAGCTCCCACAGGGACAGCATCAAGCTCAAGCCGGGCGCTGTCCCTGTGGGAGCTGGCTTGCCGGCGATCGAGGGCGCAGCACTCGCGGCGGCATTCCAGTGTTCCCCCGGCGAGCCCCCAGCGCTTGCACAAACTTGCGCATTTGTCCCGCCGATGGCTGTAAGCCGGCCCAAGCCGCAGTACGATGGCTGGCAAGAGGAGCCCGCCCATGACCCCACTCACCCAACTGCAAGTGTTCACCGCCATGCAAGCCTCGCCCCACGCCTGCCTGGAGTTGAGCGCGCACCTGGGCGACGGGCTGGCGGCGGCGTTGTGGAGCAACCGCGATGATGCCCGCGACTATCAGGCGCCAAGCCATCACACCCTGTCGTGCTACATCGCCGACGGCACCGGCACCTTCCGCCGCCAGCGCCCGGCCGACAAGGGCGCACCGGGCAAGCTGTGCATCATGCCGGCCGGCCATGAGTCGAACTGGGTGGTGAACGGCGGCATTCGCCTGGCGCACCTGTACGTCAGCGAGGCGCAGTTCGCCCTGGGCTGCGTGCGCCTGCTCGACCGCGAGCCACGCGAACTGCAGTTGCAGGAAGCGACCTTTCTCGACGACCCGCAACAGGCCGTACGCTTTCGCCAGTTGATCGGACTGGCCTGGGACGAGCCTGGCGAGCGCTTGCTGGCCAGCAGCCTGGCGCACGCAATCGTCGACCATGCGCTGCTCAGCCAGGTCGGGCTGCGCCATGGCCTGCGGTTGAAAGGCGGCCTGGCGCCGAACCTGCGCCGGCAGTTGGTCGACTACATCGAAGCGCACCTGGACCAGCCCATCACGCTCGGCGAACTGGCTTTGCGCTGCAACCTGTCCGAATACCACTTTGCGCGCATGTTCCGCAGCAGTTTCGGGCTGCCGCCGCACCAGTACCTGCTCGCGCGGCGGTTGCACCAGGCGTGCCAGTTGCTGCGCCTGGGGGTGATGCCATTGGGCGAGATCGCCCTGATGTGCGGGTTTGCCAGCGCCAGCCATTTCAGCAACCGGTTCCGCCAGGCTTTCGCTGCAACACCGGGTGAATATCGTGCGGCCATTCGCGGCTAAAGCGCCCCCTGCAGGCCGTACGGGCCGGCTCAGAACTCGAAGGTGCTGGACAAGCTGACCTGTCGCGCATCGCCGATAGCCACAAAGTACTGGTTCACCGCCGAGCTGTAGTAAACCTTGTCGAACAGGTTCTTCACGTTCAGCTGCAACAACACCTTGTGCTCGTCGAACCGGGTCTCGTAGCTGGCAAAGGCATCGGCCACGGTACAGGACGGCAAGTCGAAGGTGTTGGTCGAGTTGCCGCTACGTTCACCTACATAGCGCGCCCCTGCCCCTACCCGCAGCCGGTCGCCGCCAAACAGTTGGCCCCAGTCGTACACCGCCGACAGCGAACCGCTGTGCCTGGCCACGTTCTGCAGGCGGTTGCCTTGCAGGGCCGGGTCCTTGGTCACCTTGGCGTCAGTGAAGGCATAGCTGCCGATCAGGCTCCAGCGGTCGCTGAGCTGGCCACTGAGGTCAAGCTCGACCCCCCGTGAGCTGACTTCACCCGCGTTGCTGTAGACCGTTTCACCGGTGCCCGTATCGAAATTGGCCACCAGCACGTTGCGCTTGGTGATATCAAACAGTGCCAATGTCCCGGTGAGGCTGCCGGGGATATCCAGCTTGGCCCCGATTTCCCACGCCTTGCCCTCCTCCGGCGCGACGGAGGAATCCAGCACCACGCCCCCGGTCAACGGCGCAATGCTGGAGTTGGGCTTGAACGATTCGCTGTAGCTGCCATAAAACGACAACTGCTCGTCGACCTTGTACACCACCCCCGCATGCGGCACCCAGGCCTGACCACTGTTGTCGGTGTTGGCCGTGAACGGGCGCCCCCGGCCGGCATACTGGTCAAACTGCTGGAAGCGGGCACCGGCGACCAGGATCCAGTGCTCGTCGAGGTGCAGTGAATCCTGCAGGAACAGCGCATCGGTACGCAGCTTGTCGGTCTGGTCGCTGTCACTGGCACGCACGCTGGTGCCCTCCACTTCCTGGCCGTATACCGGGTTGGTGTAGCTGAAGGTGGACTGCGCAGTCTGGCGGATCAGATCGCCACGGAAGACCTTGCGGTCTTCATGATCGATGCCGAACGACAGGTCATTCTGCAGGCCTGCCAGTTCGACGTTGCCGTTCAGGCTCAAGGTAGCGAACTGGTCGCGACTCATGGCGTTATGGGTGCCGTCGATGCTGCGGCTCAAGGTGCCCTTGGCTTCATTCACCGCGGTCACCCGCACCTGGCTTGCGTCGTAAGTCTCGCGGTTGAAGCTGTAGCCAAAATGCAGCTTCCAGTCATCCGCCAGCTGGTGGTCGACTTCCAGCCGGTACAGATCGGAGCGCCCTTCCATGTCGTTGAACGGCTCGTCCAGGCGCCGCGTAGCCGGGATGTCGAGCGGGTGGCCGTTGCTGCCGAACGCCGTGCCGCGGTCGAACGGGTAGAGGAATTCGCGGTGCTCGTAGGCCAGCACCACTTGCGTGTCTTCGCCCAGCCAGGCCAGCGAGGGTGCCAGCAGCGACTCGCGGTGCACGCCGTAGTTGCGCCAGTAATCCTCGTCTTCGTGGTCGACGATCAGGCGGTAGGCAAAGTTGCTGTCGCCCAGCGCGCCGGTGCTGTCGAGCCCACCGCCGCTGCCGTTCTTGCCACTGCCGTAAGTCGAGCCGCGCACGGTCAGGGCGTTGTACTGTTCAAGCTGCGGGCGCTTGCTGACCACGTTGATCACCCCACCCGGGTCCTGGATGCCGTACAGCAGCGAGGCCGGGCCCTTGAGCACTTCGACCCGCTCGGTGCTGGCGTTCAGGCTACGACCCTGCACGATGGGCATGCCATCGCGCATGATCGAACCGTCACGGTTATCGCCAAAGCCGCGCTTCATCACCGTGTCCGAGGTGCCACCAAAATTGTTGCCCTGGGTGATACCGCTGACGTTGGCCAGGGCGTCATCGAGGTTGCGCGGGGCCTGGTCGCGAATGACCTGGGCCGGCACCACGTTGATTGCCTGGGGGATGTCCTGGTTCGGCCCCTGCCCGCGCATGATCGAGGCACTGGCCGGGGGCTGGTAGCTGAAGCTGTCCAGCTGCGAGGTTACGGTGGTGGCCTGCAGGTTGAGAGCGCCCGAGGTGTCCAGCGCTTCCAGGGTCAGGGTGCGCCCGTCGATACGGCGCCAGGCCAGGCCGGAGCTGCCGAGCAGCAGTTGCAGCGCCTGCTCGGCTGGGTAACTGCCATGCAGGGCCGGCGCTTGCACGCCTGGCAATTCCAGGGTGTAGACAACGCTCTGGCCAGTCGTGCGGCTGAACGCGTTGAGTGCCTGGGACAAGGGCTGCGCCGGCTGGGCGAAGGCGAATACCTGCTGCTCGGCGGCGCAGGCCAGGGGCGCGACAGCCATGGCCGGGAACGCAGCAAGGCCGAGCCAGAGGGGAACGCAACACGGGGTGAACTTCATGGACGCTGACCTGTGAGAGGGATATTACTGCGAATGAATCGCACTTCCACTCATTACACGGATGCCACGTCCTGTTACCTCACCCGCTGCCTGAAAATATTTTTTGTTGGTGCAGGCGACTAGCGGATCAGGGTCAACCGCCCCAGCACTGTCTGCTGCGAAAAACCCATTACCTTGCCCAGCGAATCCAGCGCTTGCAGCGGCTCGGCCACCGGGAAACTGCCGCTGACCTTGCGCTGCCCCAGTTCTTCGTTGAGCAACAGGATGCGCCCTGGGTGATAGCGCCCCAGCTCTTCAATCACCTGCGCAAGCGGGGCCTGATAGTAATTCAGCCAGCCCTGGCGCCAGGCCAGGCGGTTGTCGCTGTCCACTGCCAGGGGGGCGCCCGCCCGACCTGCGGCGTAGGCCACTTGTTGGTTGGCCGTCAGCTCACGCGCTGCGGCGCCCTGTGCCGGGCTAACCGCCACGCGCCCGCTGCGCACGGTGACCTGGGCACCCTCGCCCTGCTCACGTACCTCGAATTGCGTACCGAGCACCCGGACTTCGCCACCGGCAGCCTCCACCAGAAAAGGCTCGCCAGTATGCGTGACCTGGAAGAATGCGGCACCGTGCAGCAAGCGCACACGGCGCTCCCCCTTCACGAAATCGACCGCAATCGCGCTGCCCGCATCCAGCGTCACCTGCGACTGGTCTGCCAAAGTCACCTGGCGGATTTGCCCGGTACTGCTGTAGTCGGCCTGCAGGTCCTGTAGCCAGTACCCCGGGTGCCAGCCACCGGCGACACCCACTGCCATCACCAGGCAGGCCGCCATTGCCAGCGCTGCGCCCCGCTGCCACCAGCGGCCCATGGCCGGCGGTGTTGCCATGGCGTCCAGGTAGCGTTGCAGGCTTTCATGCTCTTCCTCGGCCAGACGCGCTGCCGGGGCAGCGCTTTTCTGCCACAGCGCCTGGGCTTGGGCATAGGCGGCACGGTGGCCAGGGTCGGCCAGCAACCAGCGCTTGAACGCCGCCCCTTCGGCTTGCCCGGGCTGCTCGTTGATACGCCTCAGCCACTGCAGGGCAGCCTGGGATTGCGCCTCGGTGATCGGGGGTAAACGGCTCATCGACGGGCGCTCCCTGGCCGGCGTGGGGTGGACGCGGGCTCGGCAATACTCGCCTTGCACGCTTCGAGGGCGCGCATCATATGCTTTTCCACGGCGCTCCGGGACAGCTGCATGGCGTTGGCGATCTCGCCGTACTTGCAGCCATGGATGCGGTTCAGCAGGAATATCTGCCGGGTGCGTTCGGGCAAAGCGCGCAAGGCGGCCTCGATGCGCTGCAGGTCGTGATCGACTGCCACGGCCTGCTCCGGCGCCCGGGCCATGCTCGCTTCATCCATCGACCAGGCGGCTTCGGCCACGCGTTCGCGGCTGCCCTCGCTGCGCAGGTGGTCGATGGCCAGGTTGCCAGCGCAACGCAGCAGGTAGGTGTCCAGCGCCTCGACCTTGAGCTCCGGGCGGCGCCAGAAGCGCAGGAACAGCTCCTGGACCAGGTCCGATGCCGTGGCCCGACAACCCACCCGGCGGCTGACCATCGCCTCCATGCGTGCGCGCTGGGCCTGGAACACCTGGACGAAGCGGGCCCGCCCGCCGGCGCTGTCGGCGCCCGCCTCGTTGCTATCGCGCTGCTCGCTCATCGGGTCACACGGCAAACACGGCCAGCAGCGGGCCCAGCACCACGCTGGCCGCGGCCAGCCCCAGCAGCAGGCGCGGCTGGTAGGGCAGGCCAAACACCCACAGGGTCGCACCGGCCATGATCACCGCCGTCCACTCCACCAGGCCATGGCCCCAGCCGCGCAGCTGCACGCTGAGGATCAGCGACAGCATCAGCAGCAGCCAACCGGCAACGCGCAACAGGCGCAGCTGGCCGGGGCGTGGCTTGCGCCCGAGCAGGTCGTTGAAGTGCTTTTCCATGGCCAGGCACAGGGCGACGAACCCTGCGAAGGCGATCAATGCGTTACCCAGCATCAGCTCGCCTCCGCTGTTTCAGTGCCCGGCGTCTTGGCCGCACGCGGGGCCCGCTTGGCCGAAGATCTGGGGCTGCGCAGCATCTTGCCGGCCAGCCAGGCCAGGAACAGGCCAGTGCCCAGTGCCGTCAGGTCGAAGCCGGCCATGGCCCAGTCCCCCGCCTGCAGCGAGTGGTTCAGGCCGCGCTCGGTAGTCAGGCCGTTGAGCAGCGGCAGCAAGGCAAAGGCCAGCGCGCCCAGCGCCAATTGCTCAGCCCAGGCCCGGCGCCCGCTGCGCAGCACGGCATGCACCAGTGACAGGCCCCAGCCGATGAAGAAGGCATTTACCTCCCAGTCGGCGCGACCGTCGACGCCCATCGGGATCAGCCGGTTGGCCCAGAAGAACCCCGCCACGGCCAGCAGCAGGCCGCTCATGCTGGCGATATTGAGCACCTCGACCAGGCGCAGCTCGCCCGGCACGTGTGCGCCTTTGGCATGCTTGAGCTGCCGCTTGCCCAGCCACATCACCAGCCCGGTGCCGATCACCGCGGTGCCCGCCACGCCGAAGAAGAAGTACAGCCAGCGCAGCCAGGGCCCGGCGAAGTTGCCCATGTGCAGGCCGGCGAAACTGAAGGCGGTCATCATCGCCCCGCTCTCCGGCTTGCCCTGGCTCAACAAGGCGCCACTGGCGCCATCGAAGGTCCAGTTGGCGCTGCGCCGGTAGGCCACGTGGTCGGCAGCGGACTGGGTAAAGGTGACGCGGGCATTGCTGTCGCCCGGGTTCTGCACCTGGATATTGCCGATACGCGCGCCCGGCTGCAGTTCCTGCACCTTGGCGTACAGGCTGGGCAGCGCTACCAGGGGCGTGGCCAGCTGGGCGGCCTTGGGCGCGTCGTTGCGGCCGAACAGGTCGTTGAAATACTTGTCGGTGTTGTTGCCATAACTGGCCATGATGCCCGCCGGCATGACCATGTACATGAACAGCACCAGGCTGCTGTAGCTGATCATCAGGTGGAACGGCAGCACCAGCACGCCAATGGCGTTGTGCCCGTCCAGCCAGGAGCGCTGGCCCTTTCCGGGGCGGAAGGTGAAGAATTCCTTGAAGATCTTCTTGTGGGTGATGATGCCGGTGACCAGCCCCAACAGCATGATGAAGGCGCAGAAGGTCGACAGCCAACGGCCGAACGGGTACGGCATCTGCAGCTGGAAATGAAAGCGGTAGAAGAACTCGCCACCCCGGCTGTCGCGTGCCTCCACCGGCTGGCCGGTCTGGGTATCGAGGGTTTTGCGGGCGAAGCCGCGCGGCCCGCCGTTGGGGTCGCGGTACCCCACGCTCAAGGCCGCCTCGCGTGCGTTGGGCATGCGGATGAACCAGCTGGCCGAATGCCCGGCGTTGTCCTGCAGGTACCGCTGGGCCACCTCCAGGCTGCGTGTCGGGTCCAGTGCATGGCTGCGCACCTCGGGCTGTGCCCAGTGGGTGATTTCTTCCTTGAAATACGACAGCGTGCCGGTGAGGAAGATGGCGAACAACAGCCAGCCGAAGATCAGGCCGGTCCAGGTGTGCAGCCAGGCCATGGCCTGGCGGAAGCCTTCTTTCATGGGTTTTTCATCCAGTAGGCGACGCCGCTGATCATCCCCAGCAGCAGGCTTGGCGCCAGTACCCCCAGCCAGGCACGCCAGGCGCTGCGGCAGGCGAAGCACCAGATGAACGCCAGCACGTAGAAGACGAACGACAGCAGCAGCCCGGTGAGCGTGGCATCGACCGTTGGCAGCGGCGCCACCAGGGCAATGCAGGCGCTGGCCATGGACGCCAGCAGGTAGCCGCCCAGCAATGCGGCCAGGCTGCGGGAGGTCACGGCCAGGCGATAGCTGAGCGACAGGCCAGCGGTTTTGCGCGTCATGGCGAGAGTCCAGACGTTTTCGGGGGTGCAATAATAATGATTTCAATTCTCATAAGCAAAGCCCCATGACGGGCAGTAGGTGGCTGAGCCACGAACCTTGTATGTGCAGAACCCGCTGGCGTTCTGACCGAATGAATAGGGCCATGACCGATTGGATGGCGCGGCTGTACGGCCCATTTGCAACAAGAAATTTATTTTCACCAAGGGGTTGAAATCGTTGCACGGTTGCCTGACCTTAGAGTCAAGAGGCGCAGAAATTCCAAGGGTCTCAAGGGCCTGGACGCGCCTCCATGCGAGCAAGCTGAATAAGGATTGAATCATGCAAATCCAGGTCAACAGCAGCAACCATTTCGAAGGCAACGCCCGGCTCGACCAGTGGGTCCGCAGCACGCTGCAGAACTCGCTGGAACGTTACGAAGACGACCTCACCCGCATCGAGGTGCACCTGCGCGACGAGAACGGCGTCAAGCCCGGACCGCATGACAAACGCTGCCAGATGGAGGCTCGCCCCAAAGGCCACCAACCGATTTCCGTGACCCATACCGCCACCTCGCTGGACCAGGCGGTGGATGGTGCCGCGACCAAGCTGAATCACGCACTGGAACACTTCTACGGCAAGCTGCGCAGCAAGCGCGGCGTCCTCGAACTGAGCGACCCAGACGCCTGATCAACGTTGCAGAAAACGCCCGGCCATGTGCCGGGCGTTTTCATTGGTACCGATCAAAGGTGCTGAACCAATAGGCAATTTTCCCGGTCAACCCCTGCAGTCATTCACTGCAGAAGCAAGACCATGATCAATCCATTTGCCCGCATCAGTGCCGCCTTCGCCCCCGAATACCGGGTCAACCTGAGCATCGCAGACCTCGACGGCAGCATCATGCTGACGCTGTCCGACGACGCCGGGGTGGTCGCCAAGCGCCTCATCACCCAGGCCCAGCGCAACGACCCGGTGCGCCTGCAACGGGTCATCGACAGCATCCGCCTGGGCCTGGCCATCGAACTGGGCCAGAACCCCATGCAGGTGCTGGCCGCGCTGACCCGCGATGCGGGTCATGAGCCGCGCCATTTCATCGCCAACTGAGGGCTACTTGCCCTCCTCCACTTCCTTGCCGTGGGCATCCAGCACCTTGGTCGAGGGGTAGCGGTACGAGGCGTAGCGCACTACCAGGATCGCGAACGCCAGCAGCAGAATCCCGCCGCACACGTACAACAGGCCCACATCCGGCGCCTTGTGGTGCGAGACATCGCCGATCAGCAGGCGGGTCAGCGCGGTGATCGCCACATATAGCAGGAAGCGGATCGGCATGTGGTTGGTCTTGAAGTAGATACCGACCATTGCCCCCAGCTCCAGGTAGATGAACAGCAGCAGGATGTCATCGACGCTCACTCCTCCTTTGCCGAGCATGTCCAGAAAGGTCACCACCGCCGCATAGGCCGTGATCGCGCCAATGCCGAACAGCGCCAGGTAGTGGAAGGCCTCGACACACAGGTTGCCCAGCGAGTCTGCCGAACCGTGCAGGCCCTTGCGCAGCTTTTCTGCCCATTTGATGTCCACGATGTTCCATTCCCCGATACGTCTTGAAGGATGATGCGTCAGCGGTGT
>NZ_JABMCW010000290.1:0-6952 GCF_013179705.1 Pseudomonas sp. CM25
ACATCGCCCCGCAAACCGAGCTGGAGCAGCAGATTGCGGCGATCTGGGCAGATGTGCTGAAGCTGGACAGGGTGGGTCTTGACGACAACTTCTTCGAGCTGGGTGGCGATTCGATCATCTCGTTGCAAGTGGTTAGCCGAGCACGCCAGGTGGATATCCACTTCACTCCCAAGGACCTGTTCGAGGCACAGACGGTGCAAGCGCTGGCGCGACTCGCCTCGCGTGGCGACATCGTGCTGATCGATCAGGGCGCGGTGACTGGGGTTACACCGCTCACGCCCATCCAGCACTGGTTTTTCGAACAACCCATTGCCAAGCGCCATCACTGGAACCAATCGGTCCTTCTGACCCCAGGCGAAGCGCTTGACGCGCTGATGCTCGATGCCGCACTGCAGGCATTGCTGAACCACCACGATGCCTTGCGTTTGCGCATGGTCAAGCATGGGGTGCAGTGGCAGGCGGAGTTTGCCGAAGCGGGTCATGTCCAGCTGTGGCAGCGGGATTTCGCCAGCATCGAGCAACTGGAGCAAGACGCCGCCCAAGCCCAGCGCAGCCTCGACCTTGAGCACGGCCCCTTGCTGCGCGCCATGCTCGGGACGCTGCCTGACGGTAGCCAGAGGCTGCTGTTGGTGATCCACCACCTGGTGGTGGACGGCGTGTCGTGGCGTGTACTGCTGGAGGACCTGCAGCAGGCCTACCAGGCCCTGGCCGCCGGGCAGCCGCTGCAACTTGCGCCCAAGACCACGTCGTACAAAGCGTGGGCCGAGCGTTTGCAAACCTATGCCGCCGCGCCGGAGCTGCAACAGCAACTGGGCTACTGGCAGGCGCAGTTGCAAGGCACCCGCGAAGCGCTGCCCTGTGATAACCCGCAGGGCAGCCGGCAACTCAGGCATGCTGCTTCAGTCAGCACCCGCCTGGATGCGCAAAGCACCCGACGGCTGTTGCAGGCGTGCTCTGTGGCCTATCGCACGCAGATCAACGACCTGCTACTGACGGCGCTTGCGCAGGCAGTCACCCAATGGAGTGGCCAGCCTGAGGTGCTGGTGCGCCTGGAGGGACATGGTCGCGAAGACCTGTTTGCGGGCATCGACCTGACGCGCACGGTGGGCTGGTTCACCAGCCTGTACCCGGTGAAGCTGAGCCCGCAAGCGGACCTGGCGGGTTCCATCAAGACCATCAAGGAACAGTTACGCGCCGTGCCTGACAAGGGCCTTGGCTATGGTGTGCTGCGCTACCTGGGCGATGCTGCCAGCCGCGAAGCCCTTGCAGCGTTGCCTGAGGGGCAGGTCGTTTTCAACTACCTTGGGCAGTTCGACGGCAGTTTCGACGGCGAAACAGGCTTGTTCACCCCTGCCAAGGAGCATGACGGGGCCAGGCAGGATGCCCAGGCGCCGCTGGCCAGCCTGTTGACCGTCAACGGCCAGGTCTATGGCGGCGAGCTGCGCCTGGAGTGGACTTTCAGCCAGGACGTGCACCACCGCGAAACCATCGAGCGGTTGGCCCAGGCTTACCTGCAGGCCCTGGGTCAGATCATCGAACATTGCTGTGCGAGCGGGCATCGTGGCCTGACGCCATCTGACTTCCCGCTGGCTGCACTGAGCCAGGCACAACTCGACCAGTTGCCGGTTGCAGCGGCGCACGTCACCGATGTCTACCCCTTGTCGCCCATGCAGCAAGGCATGCTGTTCCACAGCATCTACGAGCAAGGCAGCGGCAACTACATCAACCAGATGCGCGTGGATGTGGATGGCCTGAATGTAGACGCCTTCAGGCAAGCCTGGGAGGCTGCCCTGCAAGCCCACGATATCCTGCGCAGCAGTTTCATCTGGCAGGGTGATCTGGGCCAGGCGGTGCAGGTAGTACGCAAGCGTGTAACGCTGCCGTTCAGCGAGCACGACCTGCGTGCCGAGGCTGGGCTGGATCAGGCCCTGGACGCCCTGGCAGATACCGACCGGCAGCTTGGGTTCGACCTGGCCGAGGCGCCATTGTTGCGTCTGGCGCTGGTGCGTACGGGGGCTGCGCGTCATCACCTGATCTTCACCTGCCATCACATCCTGATGGATGGCTGGAGCACTTCGCAGTTGCTCGGCGAGGTCTTGCAGCGTTATGCCGGCCAGCCTGTGGTGGCCACGACGGGCAGTTATCGCGACTATATCGCCTGGCTGCAGCGCCAGGATGCACGGGCTGCCGAGACATTCTGGCGGGGCCAGATGGCTGAACTCCACGAACCCACGCGCTTGGCCCAGGCGGTGCGCAGTGCCGAGCCAGAGGGCCAGGGGCATGAGGTGCATCACCAGGTGTTCGATGCCGCGCGTACCGCTCGGGTAGAGGCGTTTGCCCGCGCTCAGCGCGTCACCGTCAACACCTTGGTGCAGGCAACCTGGCTGCTGTTGCTGCAGCGTTATACCGGGCAGTCGTCGGTGTGCTTTGGCGCCACGGTCGCAGGGCGGCCGGCGGAGCTGGCTGGCGTGGAAGCGCAGATCGGGTTGTTCATCAACACCCTGCCGGTGGTGGGCGCGCCGCAAAGCGAGCAAAGCGTTGCGCACTGGATCGGGCAGGTACAGGCCAGCAACCTGGCCATGCGCGAATATGAGCACACGCCACTGTACGACGTGCAGCGCTGGGCGGGCCTGGGCGGTGAAGCGCTGTTCGACAGCCTGGTAGTGTTTGAAAGCTATCCGGTATCAGAAGCGCTTCAGCAGGGTGCGCCGAGTGGGGTGCAATTTGGCGCGGTGCAAGTGCGTGAGCAGACCAACTACCCGCTGACCGTGTTGGTGAGCCTTGGCGACAGCCTGGCCATCCAGTACCGGCATGACCGCGCTCAGTGGAACGGCGAGGCGATCGAACAGTTGGCGCATCATTTTGCAACGCTGCTTGACGCGCTGGTAAGCGATGCGGGCGCTGCACTGGGTGATCTGCCGCTGCTCGATGCTGCTCAGCACCAGCTTATCGTGCAGGACTGGAATCGCACGGCGGCCAGCTACCCGGCCGAGCGTTGCATTCACCAGCTGTTCGAGGCGCAGGTGGCCAGCGCACCAGACGCCATCGCGCTGATCCACGGCGAGCAGACGCTCAGTTATGCCGTGCTGAATGCGCGGGCCAACCAGCTGGCGCACAAATTGCGCGAGTCCGGTGTCGGCCCGGAAGTACTGGTGGGTGTCGCCATGGAGCGGGGCCTGGACATGGTGGTCGCGTTGATGGCGATCCTCAAGGCGGGCGGTGCATACGTGCCGCTTGACCCGGGCTATCCGCAGGATCGACTGGTGTACATGCTGGAAGACAGCCAGTCGCTTTTGTTGCTGTCGCAATCACACCTGCTCGAACGTGTGCCGTCCAGCTTCCAGGCGCGCACGCTGCTGGTTGACCAGTTGCACCTCGACGGCTACGACGAGATCGACCCGGTGTGCCTGACTACACCGGACAACCTGGCCTACTGCATCTACACATCCGGCTCCACCGGCAAGCCCAAAGGGGTGCAGATCGAACATCGCAACGCCGTGGCGATGATCGCCTGGGCGCAGTCGGTCTACAGCCGGCAAGACCTGTGTGGCGTATTGGCGTCCACATCGATCTGTTTCGACCTGTCGGTCTGGGAGCTGTTCGTAACCCTGGGCTCGGGTGGTTACGCGGTGCTGGCAACCAATGCCCTGGAACTGCCCCACCTGCCGGCCAAGGACCAGGTACGCCTGGTCAACACGGTGCCGTCGGCCATCAAGGTGCTGCATGAAACCGGCCAGTTGCCGCCCGGCGTACGCATCATCAACCTGGCGGGAGAAGCGCTCAAGCAGGGGTTGGTCGACGCGCTTTACGCGACCGGCCATGTGCTCAAGGTATACGACCTGTATGGCCCGTCGGAGGACACCACCTATTCCACCTTCACCCTGCGCACGCAGGGTGGCCAGGCCAATATTGGCCGGCCGCTGTCCAACAGTGCGGTATACCTGCTGAGCGAAGCCGGCGCGCCGCTGCCGACAGGTGTGGTGGGGGAGTTGCACATGGCCGGTGCAGGGCTGGCGCGTGGTTACCTGGCGCGCCCTGGCCTTACCGCTGAGCGTTTTCTCCCAGACCCGTTCGGCAAAGCGGGCAGCCGCCTGTACCGCACTGGTGACCTGGCCCGTTATGGCGCCGATGGCGTTATCGAATATGTCGGGCGCGTCGATCATCAGGTGAAGATCCGTGGTTTCCGTATCGAACTGGGCGAAATCGAGGCGCGACTGCAGCAGCAGGACACCGTGCGTGAAGCGGTGGTTCTGGCCCAGGATGCAGCGGGAGGCCAGCAACTGGTGGGCTATGTGGTGCCAAGTGATGCTGCGTCGGTTGAAAGCCGGGAAGCGCAGACGGCGCTGCGCGACACCCTGCGCGCCCAACTGAAAGCCAACCTGCCGGATTACATGGTGCCAGCACACTTGCTGCTGCTCGAGCGCCTGCCGTTGACACCGAATGGCAAGCTGGACCGCAAGGCGTTGCCTCAGCCGGACGGCAACCTGCGGCAAGCAGCTTATGTGGCGCCGGACACGGAGCTCGAACGTAAGGTTGCGGCAATATGGGCTGAAGTTCTTGGCGTGGAAAACGTATCTCTTACCGACAACTTCTTCGAGCTGGGCGGCCATTCCTTGCTGGCAACCCAGGCGGTAGCACGACTGCAGATCGAACTGGGCACGAACCTGCCACTCGCGTTGTTGTTCCAGACAGAGAACCTGCAGGCCTTTGCGCAAGAGGTAGGCAGTCTCGGTACCCGAAACGACGGAGACCTGGATGAGCTCCAGGACTTCATGGCAGAGCTCGAGGCGGTTTGAGATGCACACGGACAATAGAAACGCAGACCTGGTTTATCGCTTCATTCGTCTGCCGCAGGCACAGCAGAAGCTGTTTCTCGAGAAACTGGCGTCCAAGGGCGTCACCCTCGCGCAGCTGCCCATTCCAGTGGTCAGGAACGAAGTCGAACGCCTTGTGCTGTCCTATGCCCAGCAACGCCAGTGGTTCCTCTGGCAGATGGAACCTGACGGCTCGGCCTACAACATACCAACCGCGCTCCGGTTCCGCGGCCAGCTGGACCTGGCCGCCCTGCAGCGCAGCTTCGAGACGCTGATCCAGCGTCATGAGGCCTTGCGCACGACCATTGGCGAGGAAGATGGGCAGTTGCTGCAGGTGATCCACCCCTGCCAGCCTTTCGAACTGGCCCGTCAGGCCGTGGGTACCCTGGATGAGGGCGCTTTGCAGGCGCAGGTTGCACTTGAGGTACAGCAGCCATTCGATTTGGCTCGGGGGCCACTGTTGCGGGTGAAATTGCTGGATCTGGCGCAGGAAGAGCACGTGCTTGTGCTCACCCTGCACCATATCGTTGCCGATGGCTGGTCGATGCCGTTGCTCATCGATGAACTGGTAAGCCTTTATGAAGGCTACAGCCAGGGCCGTGAGGTGGCGCTGGCCGAACTGCCGATCCAGTACGCCGATTATGCGATCTGGCAGCGAGCATGGATGGACGCTGGCGAGCGCGAGCGGCAACTGGCGTACTGGATGTCGCAATTGGGTGATGACCACCCGGTGCTCGAACTACCCACCGACAGACCACGCCCGGCGCAGCAGAGCTACCGGGGCCAGCGTATCAACGTCGACCTGGGTGAGGCGCTTGGCCTGTCGCTCAAGCAGCTGGTACAGCGCCAGGGTGCGACAGCCTTCATGCTGTTGCTGGCCAGTTTCCAGGTGCTGCTGCATCGGTATTCCGGGCAGGCTGATGTGCGAGTGGGGGTGCCCATCGCCAACCGGAACCGGGTAGAAACCGAACGGCTCATCGGCTTTTTCGTCAACACCCAGGTCATGCGTGCCGCGTTCGACACGCAGCTGACTTTCAGCGAATTATTGGCACAAGTGCGCCAGCGGGCGTTGGCTGCGCAGGTCCATCAGGACCTGCCATTCGAGCAACTGGTCGATGCCTTGCAGCCAGAGCGCAGTTTGAGCCACAGCCCCTTGTTCCAGGTGATGTACAACCATCAGACCCGAGTGAAAGGGGAGCGTCGCAGCTTGCCCGGCCTGGAGGTGGAGAGCCTGCCATGGCGTGTGCATGCGGCGCAGTTCGACCTGACCCTGGACACTTTCGAGCACGAGCATGGCTTCAGCGCCACCCTGACCTTCGCAACCGACTTGTTCGATGCCGCGACCATTCAGCAGATGGCTACTCACTGGCGCAACCTGCTGCAAGGCATCGTCGCCAACCCAGACCAGCGAGTGGCTGAACTGCCGTTGATGGATGACACTGACCGGCAGCATATCGTGGATGGCTGGAATGCAACGCAAGCCGATTATCCAGGTGATACCAGCATTCACCAGCTGATCGAAGCCCAGGTGTTCGCCACCCCGGATGCCCCGGCCCTGGTATTCGGCGAGCACACGCTGACGTACGCCCAGCTCAACCGCCGGGCCAACCAGCTGGCGCACAAGTTGCGCGAGCAGGGCGTGGGCCCGGATGTGCTGGTGGGCATCGCCATGGAACGCAGCCTGGAGATGGTCATCGGCCTGCTGGGCATCGTCAAAGCCGGCGGGACCTACGTGCCGCTCGACCCTGAATACCCACAGGACCGCCTGAGCTACATGTTCGAAGACAGCGGCATCCCCTTGCTGCTGACCCAGTCGCACCTGCGCGAAACCTTGCCGATTCCCGCCGGCCTGCGCAGCCTGGACCTGGATGGCGAAAACCTCGAAGGCTACAGCGATGCCAACCCCAATATCGACGTGGCGCCGCTGAACCTCGCCTATGTGATCTACACCTCCGGCTCCACCGGCCGCCCGAAAGGCGCCGGCAACAGCCATCAGGCCCTGGTCAACCGCCTGTGGTGGATGCAGAAGGCCTACGGCCTGGACGCCAGCGACAGCGTGCTGCAGAAAACCCCGTTCAGCTTCGACGTGTCGGTGTGGGAGTTCTTCTGGCCATTGATGACCGGCGCCCGCCTGGTCG
>NZ_JABMCW010000291.1:0-6896 GCF_013179705.1 Pseudomonas sp. CM25
ACGGGTTCACCGTGATGGCCTCCGGGCGGCAGAACAACCGGCCACTGCTGGCCTGGGCCGAACCCGGCGCCAGGCGCATGTTCATGCCGCCCACCTGCGCATGGCTGTCGCCGCTACGCTGGAATGGCAGCCAGTTGCCCTGGCCGACGAACTCGGCAACGAACGGCGTGGCGGGCTGGTCGTAGATTGCCTGCGGGGTGGCGTACTGCTCGACCTGGCCGTTGTTCATCACCGCAATGCGGTCGGCCATCAGCATGGCCTCGTCCTGATTGTGGGTAACCATCAAGGTGGTGATGCCCAGCTGGCGTTGCAGTTGGCGCAGTTCGGTACACAGGTGCTCACGCACACGGGCGTCCAGCGCCGACATTGGCTCGTCGAGCAACAGCAGCGACGGCGACGGCGCCAGGGCACGGGCCAGGGCAACACGCTGTTGCTGGCCACCGGAGAGCTGGCCAGGGTACTTCTTCTCGCTGCCGGCCAGGCCAACCAGTGCGAGCATGTCGGCGACCCGCTGGCGAGCCTGTTCGCGGCTGCTGCCGGTCAGGCCGTAGGCGATGTTGGCTTCGACGGTGAGGTTGGGGAACAGCGCGTAGGACTGGAACAGAATGCCGTAGTCGCGGGCCTGGGGCGGCAGCTCGGAGATATCACGCTCGCCGATGTACAGGGTACCGCGGTCCTGGCGCTCCAGCCCGGCGATGCATCGCAGCAGTGTGGTCTTGCCGCAGCCGGACGGGCCAAGCAGGCACACCAGTTCGCCAGCGGCGATGTCCAGCGAGACATCGTTGAGCGCCGTGAAGGCACCGAAGCGCTTGTGGATATTGCGCACTTTCATCTGTGCGCCGGGGGTGGTGCGGTTCATGGCAGGGCCTCATCGAAGAGATGGGGCCATGCTAGGAAGCCTGTGCGAAGGTTCTGTGGCGTTGAGGCAAAAGCGGGTGATAGTGCTATAGGCAGATTTTGTAGTGGCCCGATCGTCTGATGCAGTCTCTGTAGGAGCGGCCTTGTGTCGCGAAAGGGCTGCGGAGCGGCCCCAGGGTCTCAGCTTCGCTGCACAAATTGCAGGGGCTGCTGCGCAGCCCTTTCGCGACACAAGGCCGCTCCTACAGTGGCTGTGTGCTTCGAATCAGAATTGGGAACCGGCCACTTCCTGCGCAACGCCCAGGAACGCGGCCGGCAACCTGGCCTGGCGCCGTTCCTTCAGGCAGTACAGGTACTCATGCATCACCGGTGCGTTTTCCAGCGCCAGTACCCGCAGTTCGGGGTTGTGCGGCACCTCGTGCCGGGCAATCACGCTGATGCCGATATTGCGCAGCACCGCCTCACGGATCGACTCGCGGCTGCCGATCTCCAGCAAAGCCCCGGCCTTCACCCCAGCCTCCTGCATCATCTGCTCGGTCAGCTTGCGCGTGGTCGAGCCCTTCTCGCGCATCAGCAGGCAATGCCCGGCCACCACCTCGATCGACACCGTCTGGCGATGGGCCAGCGGGTGGTTGCGGTGCACCGCCACCACCAACGGGTCAGTTCCCAGCACCCGCCGCACCAGCCGGGCGTCTTCCAGCAGTTGCGACGAAGCGGCGATGTCCACCCGGTAGTCCTCGAGCATTTCCAGCACCTGCTGCGAGTTGCCGATTTCCACTGCCACGTCCACATGCGGCAGGCGCTCACGGTAGATCTTCACCAGGTCGAGGATGTAGTAAGGCGCGGTCGCGGCCATCCGCAAGCTGCCCTGGGCCTGGCCACTGTTGCGCAGCTCGAACTCGATGTCCGCCTCCTGCTGCAACAGCGCCTTCACCATCGGCAGCAGGCGCACGCCCTCCTCGCTCAGCACCAGGCGCCGACCGCCTCGATAGAAAAGCTCTACCGCGTACTGGCTTTCGAGGTTGCGAATCTGCGTGGTCACCGTGGGCTGGCTGAGCCCGAGCTTTTTCGCCGCCAGGGTGATACTGCCCAGGCGGGCCACCATGTAGAAGGCTTTCAGCTCGGAACTCAACATGCCCGTCCTCTATTTGCGCAACAGGCGCAAACCGTTGAACACCACCAGCAGGCTCACGCCCATGTCGGCAAACACCGCCATCCACATGGTGGCCATGCCGGCAAAGGTGATCGCCAAGAATACCGCCTTGATGCTCAACGCCAGAACGATGTTCTGCATGAGGATCGCCGCACTTTGGCGCGACAGCCTGACGAAGGCCGGGATTTTTCGCAAGTCGTCGTCCATCAGCGCCACATCGGCAGTTTCGATGGCGGTGTCGGTACCGGCAGCAGCCATGGCAAAGCCGATTTCGGCGCGGGCCAGGGCCGGGGCATCGTTGATGCCGTCCCCGACCATGCCCACCCGGTGGCCCTGGGCATAGAGGGCCTCGATGCTCTTGAGCTTGTCCGCCGGCAGCAGGTTGCCTTCGGCACGGTCGATCCCGACCACAGCGGCAATGGCCTGGGCGGTATGCGGATTGTCACCGGTCAGCATGACAGTCTTGATGCCCAATTCGTGCAGCTCGGCGATCGCCTGGCGGCTGCTGTCCTTGACCGTGTCGGCCACGGCAAACAGCGCCAGCGGGCCAGAACGGTCCAGCAGCAGGACCACGGTCTTGCCCTGACGCTCCAGCGCGTCCAGCTGCGCCTCCAGCTCGGGCGAGCACAGCCCCAGCTCCTCGACCAGGCGGTGGTTGCCCAGGTGGTAGACCTCACCCGCAATGCTGCCTCGCACGCCACGGCCGGCCAGGGCAGCGAAGTCATCGACTTCGCTCAAGGCAAGCCCTTGCGCCTTGCCGAACTGGGCGATGGCGCGGGAAACAGGGTGGTCCGAACGTTCTCCCAGGCTGGCGGCCAGGGCCTGCGCGCGGCCTTCGAACAACGGGTCGAGCACCCTGGCGTCGGTCTGCACCGGCTTGCCGTGGGTGATAGTGCCGGTCTTGTCCAGGGCCAGGAAGTCCAGGTGGCGGCCACCTTCCAGGTATACGCCGCCCTTGATCAGGATGCCCTTGCGCGCGGCAGCGGCCAGGCCGCTGACGATGGTCACCGGGGTCGAGATCACCAGGGCGCACGGGCAGGCGACCACCAGCAGCACCAGGGCGCGGTAGATCCAGTCGAACCAGGCAGCGGCCATGAACAGCGGCGGGATTACCGCAACGGCCAGGGCGATGGCGAACACCACGGGGGTGTAGATGCGCGAGAAACGGTCGACGAAGCGCTGGGTAGGCGCCCGCGCGCCCTGCGCTTGCTCGACGGCCTTGATGATCCGCGCCAGGGTCGATTGCCCGGCGCCGGCAGTAACGCGAAACTCGAGTGCCCCAGCCTGGTTGATAGTGCCGGCAAACAGTTTATCGCCCACAGCCTTCTCGACAGGCAGGCTTTCGCCGGTGATCGGCGCCTGATCGACGCTGGACTGCCCACCGGTGACTTCGCCGTCAAGGCCGATACGCTCCCCGGGGCGCACCCGCACCAAGGCGTCGATAGCGACCTCGCGCACATCCACTTCACGCCACTGGCCGTCCGCCTGGCGCACGGTGGCCATGTCCGGGGTAAGTTGCATCAGGCCGCCAATGGCATTGCGCGCATGGTCCAGCGAGCGGGCTTCGATCAGCTCGGCGACGGTGAACAGCACCATCACCATGGCCGCTTCCGGCCACTGCCCGATCAGCACCGCGCCGGTCACGGCAATGCTCATCAGCGCGTTGATGTTGAGGTTGCGGTTTTTCAGGGCGATCCAGCCCTTCTTGTAGGTGCCCAGGCCGCAGCCGAGGATGGCCGCCAGCGCCAGTGCAGCCACCAGCCACTGCGGAGCGAGCGCCCCAAAGTGCACGATTTCGGCGGCGATGGCGGCAATACCGGACAACGCCAGCGGCCACCAGCGGGTCTTGGCGGCCGGTGGGGCGCTGGAGGTGTCACCGCCTTCAGCGCCCAGCGGCTCGGCTTTCATGCCCAGGCTGTCGATGGCCCGTTCGATTTCCGCGGTGCCACCCAGGGTGTGGCGCACGCCAAGCACGCGGTTGATCAGATTGAATTCCAGCTGTTCAATGCCCGCCAGCTTGCCCAGCTTGTCCTGGATCAGGGTCTGCTCGGTGGGGCAATCCATGGCCTCGATGCGGAAGCGGCTTAGCCGGGCATCGCTGCTGGGCATGTCGCTGAGTCGTACCTTGGCGGGTGCAGCAGCAGTGCCACAGCAACTGTGGGCGTGGTGGTCGTGCTTGTGTTCGTGGCTGACAGGCTGGTTCATGGGGTCATCCTTAAATTGAGCCTGTTGCCAAGTGAACACCCTGTAGCCACTATAGGGTCAAGCCACTTGTTGGAGATTTCGTGATGAAGATCGGGGAACTGTCCAAAGCCACCGACTGCGCAGTGGAAACCATCCGCTACTACGAGCGCGAACAGTTGCTACCGGAGCCGGCGCGTACGGATGGAAACTACCGGCTGTATACCCAGGCGCACGTGGAACGGCTGACGTTTATCCGCAACTGCCGCACCTTGGACATGACCTTGGACGAGATCCGCAGCCTGCTGCGGCTGCGCGATAGCCCGGATGATTCATGCGGCAGCGTCAATGCGCTGATCGATGAGCACATCGAGCATGTACAAGCGCGAATCGATGGGTTGGTGGCGCTGCAGGAACAGCTGGTGGAGCTGCGGCGACGCTGTAACACTCAAGGGACTGAGTGCGCGATCTTGCAGCAACTGGAGACGAACGGGGCGGTATCAGTGCCGGAAACCGAGCACTCACATGTGGGGAGAAGCCACGGCCATTGAGCCTAAAGCTGCACCCTGTGGGAGCTGGCTTGCCGGCGAATGGGCTGCAAAGCAGCCCCGGCGATACAACGGTTTACACCGCCATCGGCGCCGTCATCGGCGCATGGTGCTCATACCCTTCCAGGCTGAAATCACTCGGCTCGATTTTCTCCAGCCACTCTGGCTCGTACTTGCCCGTCTCGGCAAACGCCGGCACGCGGTCGCTGATCACCAGCTTCGGCGCTTCCAGCGGCTCGCGCTTGAGCTGCTCGTTGAGCATGTCCAGGTGGTTTTCATATACATGGGCATCGCCGATGAAGTAGGTGAACCAGCGCGGGGTGTAGCCGGTCAGGCGGCCGAACAGCGACAGCAGCGCTGCGCCTTCGGTCAGGTTGAACGGCGTGCCCAGGCCCAGGTCGTTGGAGCGGATGTACAGCGTCAGGGAAATCTCCCTGGTCTCGACATTCGGGTGGAACTGGTACAGCAGGTGACACGGCGGCAATGCCATTTCATCCAGCTGCGCGCAGTTCCAGCCGTGGAACAGGATACGGCGGCTGCCCGGGTCGTTGGCGATGGTGTCCAGGCACTGGCGCACCTGGTCGATGGCCTTGTACAAGACTACGAACGCGACGCCGTCCTCTTCGTCCTGGGCAATGCGGCGGAAGCCCGCCTTCTCGGCCATTTCGATGGCTGCCGGGTTGCTCAGCGGGATGCGCTTGTAACCCGGCCATTGCCGCCACTGAACGCCGTAGATCTCGCCGAGGTCGTCATGCCCCTGGCGGAACGGGTTGGCCAGCCACTGGGCGTTTTCGTTGGCGTTCTGGTCCCAGACCTTGCAGCCCAGGTCGCGGAATTCGCCAGCGTTTTTCACGCCACGCAGGAAACCGACCATTTCGCCGATCGCCGATTTGAACGCCAGCTTGCGCGTAGTGATGGCCGGAAAGCCCTTCTGCAGGTCGAAACGCAGCATGGCGCCCGGCAGGCTGATGGTGCGGATGCCGGTGCGGTTTTCCTGCAGCGTGCCGTTTTCAATGACCTCACGGACCAGGTCTAGATACTGTTTCATGGCTTACCTGTAACAAGAACGGCAGGGGGAACGCCCCCTGCCGCAAGAATCAAACTGCGGCCTTGGCCGTCGGTTTACGGTTGTACGCCCACCAGATCAGGAAGAGGCCGCCGACGATCATCGGCAGACACAGCAACTGACCCATGGTCAACCAGCCGAAGGCAATGTAGCCGAGCTGGGCATCGGGCACTCGCACGAACTCCACGATGAAGCGGAAAATGCCGTAGAACAGCGCGAACATGCCGGAAACGGCCATGGTCGGGCGCGGCTTGCGCGAGTACAGCCAAAGGATCAGGAATAATGCCACACCTTCAAGCGCAAATTGGTACAGCTGCGACGGGTGACGCGGCAACTGCGCAGGGTCGCTGAACGGCGGGAACACCATCGCCCACGGCACATCGGTGGCCTTGCCCCACAACTCGGCATTGATGAAGTTGCCGATGCGCCCGGCGCCCAGGCCAATCGGCACCAACGGTGCGACGAAGTCCATCAGCTCGAAGAACGACTTGTTGTTGCGCTTGCCGAACCACAAGGCCGCCAGCATCACGCCAATGAAGCCGCCGTGGAACGACATGCCGCCCTTCCACACTTCGAAGATCAGCGTCGGGTTGGCCAGGTAGGCGTGCAGGTCGTAGAACAGCACATAACCCAGCCGGCCTCCGACAATCACCCCCATCGACAGCCAGAACACCAAGTCGGACAGCTTTTCACGGGACCAGGTGGGGTCGAAGCGGTTGAGCCGGCGCGAAGCCAGCAGCCAGGCGCCGCCGATGCCGATCAGGTACATCAGGCCGTACCAGTGGATTTTCAGCGGCCCGAGGGCCACGGCCACGGGGTCTATCTGCGGGTAAGGCAGCATGGAACTTCCTCTCGATTCAAATCAAAAAGCTCAGGCCGACACTGAACAGCAGTGCCGCGAACAGGCGTTTCAACAAACGTGGCGACAGCTTGTGCGCCAGGCGCGCGCCGTAGCGGGCGAAAAACATGCTGGTCACGGCAATGCCGACCAAAGCCGGCAGGTACACGTAACCCACGCTATGGGCCGGCAGATGCTGCTCATGCCAGCCCAGCAGCATGAAACTAAGAGCACTGGCCACGGCGATGGGCA
>NZ_JABMCW010000292.1:0-6869 GCF_013179705.1 Pseudomonas sp. CM25
CATGCGGCTGCGCAAGGTGCCTAGTTCGCCGTACCAGATGGTTGGGGCTGCGTTGGCCAGGGCCATGACCGATTGCGTACCAGGGCTGACCACTCGGGTAGTCAGGTCGAGGAACCAGTCGTTGTCGCCTTTGCGCACCAGGTCGTAGGAGTAGGCACCCAGGTCCACCGGCCCGCCTTGCAGTTCGAATTGCGCGTCGCCGCCGCCGGTGTGCACCATGTGCAGGCTGTTTTCCGCGTGCGGGTCGTGGCCACTGCTGTTGATCAGCAAGGTATGGTTGCCGCTGGCGTTGCCGGTCACGTCCAGTTTGTCCGATTGGCCGCTGCTGAAGTCAGCTTCCATCACGAAGGTGCCGTTGCCCGCCAGGCTGTCCAGCGAGAGGGTGAAGAACTCGTTCAGCTCGCCAAAGCGCACCGAGCCGCCATCCATGCTCAATGCGCCGACATGGGCATCGCCGACCATCACCCATTGGGCATTGCTGTCGATGGCCAGGCTGGCGACGTTTTCCAGGCGCCCTTTGAGAGTGGCAAAATTTTCGAGCTGAACTGCGGCACTGCCGCCTTCGGCGACGACGACGTCGCCCTCCAGCTGGCTGTCATTCACCCGCAAGGTCGCGTCAGCACTGTGCTCCACTTCCAGCAGCACGCCATTGCCCGCGCGCAGGGTCGAGCGGTTGAGCACGTCGATATGCGCAGAAGCCGGGCGAATGGCGCCGATACCCACGACGATTGCCGATCCGTTCACGCCCTCGACCAGGCTGTTGTCCACCACCAGCGTGGAGTTGCCCGAAGGGCTGCTGCCTTCGCGCAGGCGTACGCCGTTCTGGCTGCCGCTGATGGTGGAGCCTTCGCGGGCTATCAGCGTGCCGTTGAACAAATCGGCGCCCAGGCCGGCTGCGCCAGTGCCACGCAGCTCGCTGCGTTGCAGTTCGAGCGTACTGTCGTTGACCAGCGCGCCCTGGCGTGCGCCGCTTATGTTGCTGTCGATGACAAGCGCCTGCGAGTGCCTGCCCGCGCTGCCATCCGCTGTCAGGCTCAGGCCGCGGGACTCGCTCACCACAGTGGTGCGCTGCAAGGTAGCATCTGCCCCCCACAGGGTGAGACCGTTGGCATTGTTCAAGGCGTCGATACGGCTGTCGCTGAACGTGACTGTGGCGCCCGCCTCTGCAAACACCTGCAACATCTTCGCGCCATTGGCCGTCAAGGTGGCCGGACCTATGACGCGGTAACTGTCGAGTGCGCTGTCGGCATCGATCAGGGTGTCCTTGGTAACGTTGGTCTGGGCCCAGGCGGAGGTTGCCAGCAGCAGCGGGCTCAGTTTGCCCAGCAGGGTCAGATGCCGAAGAGAATAGAAAGTTGATCGCGGGTGGCTAGACATGGAATTTCCTTGTGTATATGGCTGCGTTTGTAAGATCCATCTCTCCTTTTTGTAGGGGGATCTTTCAGGCCGTCAGCCTATGTGCGCCACTTCGCGATGAATGTAGGAATTACCCTACAATTCACCAGGATAAGTCCTACATTTAGTGCTGGCGGCGGCCCGATTTCCAAAGGCCGCTGCCAGCGGCGGTCAGGGGCGGGTCAAATCGCAAGTGCTCCCTGTGCCGTTGTCAGCGATGCTGACTCTTTTTTCCGCGGGAGCCGATACCAGCCCTTTTCCGGGGAAGCTGTACTTCACCCGGCCGCGTGCCGCCAGCGGTGAAGGGACATAGATCGGCAGAATACGATCCTCGTACGGCTGAATTTTCCAGACGAAGCCGTCCTCGATCATTGATTGAGTCAGCGTCAGCGTTTCGGGGAGGCCCACGTCGATGGGGACTTCACCGTTAAGCCCCTGGACGACCGTCCATTCGAGCGTGATCTTGTCGCCAGGGACGAGGTTGTACTGGGCACTGGCCGGGATCCTGATCCTGAATGCAGGAGGGGCTGTAGCGTCGTCCGGGTCCCACAAGGATGAGCAACTCAGCCAGTCTCGGGGCGTCAGCCCCTCGAACTGCCCCGCATCCGGGGTAATCGTCACCGCGTCGGCATCGACGTACTGGCGCTCCGACTCTTGTTCATTGAGCGCGTCGGCTGCTGCGCGCACGGTGTAGTGCACCGGCAGCCTCGGGTTGTTGCCGGCCGCAAGGATGTACTTCCACAGGATCGTGACTTGTTTGACCGCGCCAGTTACCCGGTCGACCACCCAGCTAGCCTCGTCCATCAGGATGCCATTCCAATAGAAGTCGACGACCTGTCCGACCTCGATGCGGTCGTACAGATCGATACTCAGCGTCGCGTCCTTACCGGCGTCAGCCCGCACCAGTCGGTTGCTCTGCCCCGACTCGCTGGTGATCTGGGGTGCGGTCAAGTAAGGGTTGACAGGCGCCGGCCATTCGGGGTCCGGGTCGGGGCGCCCGGGGCCTGCGATGGAAAAGTCGACGTTGATGCCGTCATTTGCCGGGCCATAGGGCACCTCGCCGCGCAAGATTCGATAGCTGACGTTGGTGGCTTCTACACCTGTACTGGCGCCGTACTCCTCGCGCAATACCTCCGGGGGAACCGGGACGCTGATAGGGAAGGGGCGTGAGCCCACAGGCTCAGGGCGCAACACGGAGCCGGCTGGGGTTACCCCGTGCCATGTGACTTCGATGGTGTCACGCAAGCCGCGGTTCTTGTACTCCGGGATGTCCACCGTGACCCCGAGCTGCGCATCCTTCAGGTCAAGTGCGCCGTCCAGTGCCAGCGGTACTTGTGGTTTCTGCAGATCTTCCGGTTCGTCCCCGAGCACTACGTCGACCGAGCCCGGGAAAGCCATGCGGCTCTTGTTGGTCGCTTTGTCGAACTCGAAGTAGGTGATAAAGAAGCGGCCATCGCCCATGCGCCGTATCTGGTCGACCGGGATCATCACCTTGCGGTCATCGGGAACGGGCCCCTCGGCCACTGGCGTGCCGAATTCGCTCTGTTCTTCTGGCCATTTCTCCAGATAGTACAGCGTGAACGTATCGCCCGGCTGCTGATTTGCCCGGGGCGGTAAAATGGCTTCAATCCCACCGGGGTGCGCGGCCAGGTAGGTTTCGTTGATGTAGCCGGCGGGCAGCTGTACCGGATTCGGCACTATCTGTTCACCCCATGGCGGGATGCTGTCACAGATCAGCCTGATGGCCTCCGACCGACGGTGAACGCCCATGTAATCTTCGTGCCTGTAGCGGATCCATAGCGCGCCATTGACGGGGATATTGCCCTGAGGGTATGACAGGGGAATAGGGAAATCGTCCGGCACGATCGGCGGAAAGCATTCCTCCGGGGTGCCGATGTCTTTGAAAGAGTCATTGGTGCCGGTCAGGGAATATTCCAGCTGCAGTTTTTCCGATTCCAAGTCGGGGTCGTCCGGTAGAAATGCCCATGGCGGAATGCGGACTTCAAGATCATCCGTCAAGGCATTTCGGTGCAGAGTGCCGTCCAGGGGATCAATGATGCCTTTGACATCGGGGGCGTCCAGGCTCTTTGGGGATGGCTGAAGTTTGGCTGTTTTTGATTTCAAATAGTGCTTGCGGGTTAAATTGGCATCGGCTCGGGGGGAAGAAGTGCTCGCTGGCTTTTTCATTTTAATGTCCCTGAAAATAAATTTGATGATTTTAACCCTGGAGGGTATGTTGCTGTTTAATCTCTGGGGGAGGCGCCGGGTAAGTGCATGTTGCTGCGTAACTTGGATGGGCCAGCCTTTCCAGGCTTGGATGTAGGCCTAAAAATAGCTTTAGGTATATGTCTAGGGCGTGGCTTGAAAACAAAATACGGGCTGACAGCGTATTCTGCGAAGTTATTAGACTTATAACTGCCAGCTCTTGATTTAGGCGCACCCAACCAGAGCATCCCCCCCGCGATAGCACCCGTAACGCCAGCCGCGATATTAAGAATCAGGCCTATATTGCTTCGCGTTTCATGTCCGGAAAGGACACCTTCCGTTTGCACCGCCGTACCAGCCACTGTCAGCGTGGCTGTGATGATCGCCGCCGCGACCTGGGTGCCTACTATGAAGGCGCCTCCACCCGCTGCTACCGATACCGTCAATGCCGCTCCCGCTGCCGCTGCCGCTGCCGCACCCGTACCTCCTCCGGCTGCCACCGCCGCCGCCGCCGCACTTGCTCCGGCCGCCGCCGCCGCCGCCGCCGTACCTGCTCCGGCTGCCGCCGCCCCCGCACTTGCTGCGACACCTCCGGTGGCTGCCGTCCAGGCGGCAGCTACTGCAGGCGTTGCCGTACCATACGTCACCACAATCGCCACCACCGAGGCGATGGCGGCGAAAATGAAACCGACACCCATGCCGACCCAGCCCATCACACCGAGCTCCACGCGCGGCGAGATCCGATGCCGCTCAAGCTCCTGCCGCGACTGGCTGGTACCGCTGTAACCGGTGCTGAAATGCCCAGTAGGGTCGCGGAAGGTAACCGGGTTGCCCAGGCAGTAGCCGTAATAGTTCAGCCCCCCTTCGCCGAACGGGCTGAGCGAGTCCGGGCTGTGGAAGCGCATCAGCACCGTGTTGTAGGCGCGATAGCCGTTGCCCAGCAGGTACCAGCCGCTGTCCGGGTCAAGCGCCTCGCCGTTGTAGCCCAGCGCAGCCAGCGCAGGGTCGTCGCTGTGGCCTTCGCCGTATGCCGTATAACGTATGGCCCGCGTGCTACCGGCCTGGCTTTCGGCAATCACGCTGTGGCTGGCACTGGTGTGCAGCAGCAACGGTGAGTGCGCGCCGCTGCCGCTTTGCTGCACACCCAGCGGTTGCTCGCCGTGGTGCAGGTACAGTGTCTGCACGCCGTCACGCACGGCCAGGCGCAATCGTTCACCGTCATGCAGCAGCAGCGTGCGCTTGCCGGCGTCGTGGCGACTGACCAGCAGGCCATTGCCGTCATAGCCATAGGTATCGGGCTGGCCCGCAGCGTTCAGGCCCAGCAACCGGTTCTGGCTGTCATAACGCACCGGGCGGTTACGCTCGTCGCGGGTCAGGTTGCCATTGGCGTCGTAGCTGAACCAGGGGGCCGGCTCGGCACGCGCAGGCGTGTATTTGATGTGTTGCAGCTGGCAGGGGTCGCGTTCCGCATGAATGAACTCGGCCCTTTCCGGGCGCAGCACGCCGGTGAAACTGGTAATTGTGATCACGATATTGTTGAAGGCATCGAAGGTGAATACCTGTGATTCGATACCGCGGCCCAGCGTGTCGCGGGGCAGGTCCGGCCCCTTGCAGGTGTGCCGGACCAGACGCGCATGGCTGTCATAACCAAAGCCTTCTTCAAGACGCAAAACACCGGCGACATGCAGTGTGCGGCTGAGCATCAAGTCATCCGCGCCCCAGGCCGATTCCTGCAGGCGATCTGGCTGACCGCTCTGGCGCCAGGAGCGCTTTAATTCGCGATCATGATCATCATATTCAACCGCCGTTTGCAGCGAATGGGTGCCTGCCCGGTCGTGGCTGGTGATCAGTTGCACGCGGCCCAGCTCATCGTATTCGAAGACCGCCTGCAACTGGCCCTGAAGCGTGGATTTCAGGCGACCATCCGGGTAGTACTCGTGCGTGGTAGGTACACCATTGGCTTCTTGTGTACTTTTCAATCGGTCATGCAAGGTGCTGACGTGGGTCCTGCTCCAGGACTTGCCTGTGTGCACGTCGTCCCAGTGTTCTGCAGTCAGCTGGTTGGCCATGTTGTATTCGTAACGTCGCTTGCCTTGCCCGTTGTCACTGCTAAGCAAACGCGCGCTGGTGGGGTGATAGCCGAAGCGGGCGTGGTCTTCGGGCGCATTGTTGCTGGTCGGCATATTGGTGAGCTGCAGGTTGTAATCCAGCTCGATGGTGTCCCCGGCAGGGGTGATGTGCTGGCGTGGCATGCTTTCGCCTTCACGGAACACGTAATACTCAGTCCGCCCGCCCGTGGTAGCGCCGACCAGGCGGTCCAGCCCGTCGTGGTACTGCGCACCGATTTCGCGGGCGGGTAACGAGACGTTCGCCGGGGTCACCACCAGGCTGGCGGGTAGCTCTTCGCTGGAATGCTCGGCGTAGGTGCGGGTCAGCTGTGTATTGTTGGCCTGCCGGGTGCTCAGCATGCGGCCCCAGGGGTCGTAGGCAAATAGTGTGGTGTGGTTGCGTTCATCCTTTTCGCTAAGGGTGTGCCCGAGGCCGTCATAGGTGTAGCTGCGCTCGCCGAGCAGCTCGTCGAAGGCATCCAGGCGCTTGCGGCGCACGGGCTTGTTGAACAGGTTGAGCCAGGTCTCGGTCTTGCCGCTGATCGCCCGCGCCACGTGCGTTACCTGGGTTTTGACACCGTTACGGGTGTTTGTCCGGGTACGTGATTGCAGCTTGCCGCCTTCGCGCCAGGTGTAACGGATGGCGCCTTTGTGAGCGGCATTACCGATAGGATCGAGTACGTTGTGTTGTTCAACGCCATCCGGGCCAATGGAGCAGCATTGCTCACCCCAATCGTCATACCTCATGCGCTTGGTCAGCGTCAGGAACTGGCTACCTTGCAGCCAGTCGGTAACGGTTTCCTGGACCCGGTGGCCGAAAGCGTCGTATTCAAGGGCCATGACTTTGAAAAAGCTGCCCGGCCGTGAGGGATGAACGTTGTCCCTTTGCTCGAGGACAGGCCGGCCCAGGCCGTCCAGTACCGTCTCGGTAGTGATACCGCGCGCGTTGGTCACTCGATGCCGGGCGATGTCCCCGTCGCGGGCACACAGTTCATAGGCGTAGCGTCTGCCCGCCTCGAAGTCGGTCCCGGCCGATACCCGCTCACGGATAACACGGCGCAGTGCATCGAATTCCCAATGTGTTTGCACGCCGTTCTCATCGCATTCGAAGACCGTCTCACCGACCAGCAGCGAACGCCTTTCAGCGGTTGAGCGCAGCGC
>NZ_JABMCW010000293.1:0-6868 GCF_013179705.1 Pseudomonas sp. CM25
TGCCAGAGTATTGAACGAAATAGCCACCAGTAGGACAACCAGGGCGTATGCACTGACGTGCCCGAAATGCTTCGATTTAGAGATCATATTTAGGCTTGGCTAACCTTGTGCATCGCTTGGACGGATGTCTTGTTAGATGTCTGGTCGTGCTGAAGAGCGGGCCCTTTCAGGCGCATCAGAATCATTCAGCTCATTGGCGACGTCAACCGCGGTTCTAGCCCTCTCGACATGACTACCCACATGGGATCGGGCACACACGTCGGACCTGCCAATTATAATTGCCCAATAAATCAATTGGATAGCTAAGGCCCCGAGGCTACGCTCGCTCGGTAGCGGTTGAGCTGCGCCCTCGTATCCATGTGGTGGATTCTGTTTATACACGAAATCCATTTGTCTTATTATCAGCCAGCGCAGAGACTCTGCCTACCGACGGAGTAATAAGAATGTCGCCACTGCCGTAACGGTGAGCGACTGATAAGACCACCACCGGAGAGAGCAGATGTGTCATCTCAATGACGCGCTGGCGTGCCCTTCTGACTGTCCTAGCAAACAGAAGTCCAGGGTTCTGATCCAACTGCCTGGGTACCATGCCTTTGGCCCAGCATTTCGGACCCGCCAGATAGGCGATGTGTTCGCCTCATTCCCGTGCAGGGCTGACTTCAGCCCTCATGCAAGTGTTAACGCTCCACATCCTGGGGCACCCGACTACACCCTTGGTGCGATCCTCACAGCTCACGAGCTGGCGGTATCGACGAGGGAAGCGGGGGCCTTCGTATGAAGTCAGTCTGTGCAATGCGGTTCATCTGTGGCTTCGGCGTGCTTGCTGCGCTCACGGTGCTGGCGGATTCGACACTCGCGGCCCCTGTCGTACCGGCTCTCAGTCGTGCGGCGCTGATGGTCAAAGCCCCCGAGCATGTGGCGTTGATCGATATGGAACGTGCAGGATCGCGAATCGTTGCCGTCGGTGAGCATGGTGTGATCATCATCTCGGATGATCAGGGCGCCTCCTGGCGTCAGGCACCGGTTCCGGTCAGTACGGAACTGACCGCCCTCAGCTTCGTCGACGAACGTCATGGCTGGGCGGTTGGTCACTCTGGCGTGGTGTTGGCTACCGAGGATGGTGGGGAGACCTGGAGCAAACAACTCGATGGAGTTCAAGCGGCTCGGTTGATGGTCGAGGCTGCCAAGCGCAGCGGAAATGAACGGGCCCTGAGAAGTGCCGAGAGGCTGGTGGCCGATGGTGCTGACAAGCCCTTCCTGGATGTCCTGTTCCAGGATGTCCAGCGCGGAATGATCATCGGTGCCTATGGCCTGGCCTTTGCCACCGAAGACGGGGGTAAAACCTGGTTTTCCATCGCAGATCGTTTCGACAATCCCGGATCGCTTCATCTCTATGCGCTGGCCGGGCGTGGCGATGAGATCGTGATTGCGGCCGAGCAGGGCCTGGTGCTGCGCTCCACCGACGCCGGTAAGTCTTTCAGCACGTTGAGCGTGCCCTACGAGGGTAGCTTCTTCGCGGTTGCACTACCGCCCAGTGGCGACATCGTCGTGGCTGGCTTGCGCGGCAATGCTTTCCATAGCCGAGATGGCGCTGCGCACTGGCTTAACCTAGAGGTGCCTGGAAACGTCACCGCCAATTTCAACTGTGCAGTGGTGGACGCCGCTGGGGCGGTGTGGTTGGCGAATGCTGCCGGCATGCTCTTCAAGCTCGACGACAATCGCCTCGAACTGACCAACAACCGGCTTCGGCCGCTGAATGATCTGCTGATTCTCGACAGCGGCGCCGCGCTGGGTCTTTCGCTTTCAGGGGTGGTGTCGGTGCCTGCCGCGGTTCAAGGAGTCAAACAATGAACATCTCAGGGCCAAACACGACGCCATTGGACGCCGTGCATTTCGACCCCAGCAGTGGCTCGTTGATCGAACGCCTGCTTTTCAATAACCGGATGCTGATCGTTCTAGTGTGTGCGTTGATCACGCTACTTCTCGGGTGGCAGGCAACCAAGCTGCAGTTGAATGCCAGCTTTGAAAAAACTATTCCGACACAGCACCTCTACATCAAGAATTACCTGCAGTACAAAAATGAGCTCACCGGATTGGGCAATGCGGTGCGAGTGGCTGTGGCCAACCCTGATGGAGACATCTACGACAAGCGCTACCTGGAAACGCTGCGCAAGTTGAATGACGAGCTGTTCCTTTTGCCGGGCGTGGATCGGGCCTTCATGCGCTCGATATGGACCAGTGGTACGCGCTGGTTCGGGGTGACCGAAGATGGCCTCGAAGGTGGGCCGGTGATGCCGCAGGATTATGACGGCAGCGCTGCCAGCCTTCGTCAAGTGGAGGCCAATGTGCAGCGCTCTGGGCAGATTGGCCAGCTCGTCGCCCGTGACTCCACCTCGTCGGTGATATACGTGCCTCTGCTGGAAGTGACGGCCGAGGGCAAACCCCTGGACTATGCCGCCTTCTCCCAAGCGCTGGAAGCACTGCGCAGCAAGTACGAGGCCGAGGGCGTGCGCATTCATGTGACCGGGTTCGGCAAGATCATGGGTGACTTGATCGAGGGGGTCCGCGCCGTACTCGCCTTCTTTGCCCTAGCGGTGGTCATCGCGGCGGCAATGGTGTTCTGGTTCACCCGCTGCATTCGGTCGACGCTGCTGGTCGTGACGGCCTCGCTGATCGCGGTGGTCTGGCAGCTTGGTTTGTTGCCGACGCTTGGCTATCGGCTCGACCCCTACTCGATTCTGGTCCCATTTCTGGTGTTCGCCATCGGCATGAGCCACGGTGCTCAGAAGATGAACGGCATCATGCAAGACGTGGGGCGGGGGCTGGATCGGTTGGTCGCAGCGCGTTTCACCTTCCGCCGCCTGTTTCTCGCCGGCTTGACTGCGCTCGTGGCAGACGCTGTTGGCTTTGCCGTGCTGCTGACGATTGATATCCAGGTCATCCGCGAGCTGGCGATCGCCGCATCGATTGGCGTTGCCGTATTGATTTTCACCAATCTGATCCTGCTGCCCATATTGCTGTCCTATACGGGTGTCAGTGCCAAAGCTGCGCGCCGTAGCCTACGTGCCGAGATGGACGTGCAGGCCGGCGCGAAGAAGCCCGTGCTCTGGGCCTGGCTGGATTGCTTCACTCGTCGGCGTTGGGCCAGTGTGGCAGTACTGGTCGGTATTGTCATGGGTATCGGCGGCATGGCGATCAGCGCCCATCTTAAGATCGGCGACTTGGATCCGGGTGCCCCCGAGCTGCGTCCGGACAGCCGTTATAACCGCGACATGGCATTCATGAACGCCGAGTATGGCGCCTCGAGCGATGTGTTGGCGGTGATGGTCAAGGTACCAGCGGGGCAGTGTGCCCAATACGAAACGCTGAACAAGGTCGATGTTCTGGAATGGGAGCTACGCCAGCTTGATGGGGTGGAGAGCACCAACAGCCTGGCGCTGCTCAACCGGCGTCTGCTGTCCAGCCTGAACGAGGCAAATGTGAAGTGGGGCGCCTTCGTGCCCAACCAACAGGTACTCAACACGGTCACCGGCCGCGCCCCCCGCGGGCTCTACAACGAGAGTTGCGATTTGCTGACGGTGTACGTCTACCTGCGCGATCACAAGGCCGACACGCTGACCCAGGTGGTCAATCACGTCGAGGCCTTCGCTCGGGAGAACAATACCGCCGACGTGCAGTTCCTGCTGGCGGCTGGCTCGGCTGGTATCGAGGCCGCAACCAACATCGTCGTCAAGGACGCCTGGCGGCAGATGCTGTTCTTGGTTTACGGCGCTGTCGTGGTGCTCTGCTTCATCACCTTCCGCTCCTGGCGCGCAGTGGTGGTCGCCGTGCTGCCGCTGGTACTGACGTCGATCCTGGCAGAGGCACTCATGGTCGGGCTGGGCATGGGGGTGAAGGTCGCCACGCTCCCAGTGATCGCTCTGGGCGTGGGCATCGGCATCGATTACGCGCTCTACATTCTCTCGGTCACACTCGCGCAGATCCGTGGGGGCAAGAGCTTGTCGGAAGCCTACTACAGTGCGCTGCTATTCACCGGCAAGGTAGTGATGTTGACTGGCCTGACCCTGGCTGTCGGGGTGGTTACCTGGGTATTCAGCCCGATCAAATTCCAGGTAGACATGGGCCTCTTGCTCGCCTTCATGTTCGTGTGGAATATGCTCGGCGCCCTGATTCTGATACCTGCACTCGCACATTTCCTTCTCGATCCTGCGCGCCGCCAGGCCGCAATCAAGAGCGCCGCGCCACCAACCTGTGCCGGCGCAGACGCCAACTACACAGCTCCTTGTGTTCGGACATAACAAGAAAGGAAGACATCCGATGAATACAGTTTTCATCAATGCCCAGATTTTTGACGGCAGCGGCAAGCCTCCATTCGCAGGCGAACTGCGAGTCGAAGGCAATCGCATCGTTGAGGTGACCGCTGCGCCTGCCGCAGTCTCGCGTAGCGACGCTCGTATCATCGATTGTCAGCACCGCGTTCTGATGCCTGGCATGACCGAGGCGCACGGTCATCTGACCTGGCCGACGTCCGTCGAAAAATTCGTCCCTGGCATGTACCTACCGCCGGAGGAGTTGGCGCTGACGACGGCCAGAAACGCTCGAGTTCTCCTCGACCACGGCTTCACCAGTGTCTATTCGGCCGGTGCGCTCAGCAAGACGCTGGAAATCAAGCTCAACGAGCATATTCAGAGCGGCGGCATGCCGGGGCCGCGTTTGATTCCTTCGTCGGTCGAGCGCGAGCCGCCAAACGAAACTGAATTGGATCCCGGCAAGGTCGAACAACAGCAGATTGGCCCCGACGGTATGCGCGCTTTCGTCAAGGACTGTGCGGCGATCGGCGCCAAGGCCGTGAAGTTTCTCATCTCGGGGGAGAGCGCGCTCAAACCTGGTGCTTCCCATGAGCTGCTTTATACCGAGGAAGAGCTGATGGCAGCCGGTGAGCAAGCGCGCGAATCCAGTGTCTGGCTGACGGGCCATGCGCACGCAGCCGAGGCCGTGAAACTGGGTGTGCGCGCAGGTTTTCGGGTGTTGTACCACTGTACCTATGCCGACGAAGAGGCGCTCGACCTGCTCGAGTCGAAGAAAGATGAAATCTTCATTGCGCCGACCATCGGCATCGTCCAGGCTGCGTTGGATGCCGTTCCGCCACCGCACTTCGACATGAGCCACATGAAAGAAGATGCGGCCATTGTCTTGGAAACCCAAAAGGCACTCATACCAAAACTGCGCAAGCGCGGCTTGAGGCTGCTGATTGGCGGCGATTACGGTTTCCCGTTCAACCCCAACGGACGGAACGCGTGGGACCTCGAACTCTGGATTCGCCATTTTGGCTATACCCCGGGTGAAGTGCTGCATGCGGCCACTGCCCTGGGTGGAGAGATCATGGGGATGGGGCATGAGCTGGGCCAGCTACGCCAGGGATATCTGGCCGATTTGCTGCTCGTCGATGGTGACCCGACCGAAGATGTGCGCATTCTGCAGGACAAGAATCGTCTGTTAGCCATCATGAAGGACGGGAATTTCCACAAAGGACTGGGGCAGCAAGCATGGGCATGACGGACACGCTGGCCGGGCGCTTGCGCGAAGTGGGCAACGACTTGCCAGCCGTCGCGGCGCTCTACGAGCCGTTGCTCGCTGAGCAGGACCGCAGTGGCGTGCGCTGCCATGTGGACCTGATCTATGGCGAACATGCCCGGCATCGGCTTGACGTTTATCAGCCCGAGCAGACGCCACCCAAACAGGGGTGGCCCGTGGTGGTGTTCATGCACGGCGGCGGGTTCGTGCGCGGCAACAAAGAGCATCGGGCCAATATAGGCTGGCATCTGGCGCAACAGGGGTTCGTTACCGTATTGCCCAACTATCGGCTGGCACCTGAAAGCCATTGGCCTTGCGGCCCAGAGGATGTGGTGGGGGTATGGCGCTGGGTGCAGGAACACGGCGCCGCTTACGGCGGTAACCCCGAGGGCGTGGTTTTGATGGGCGAGTCTGCGGGGGCCGCTCACGTTGCTGCCGCCGCGCTGCGTAGCGAGTTGCAACCCAACGCTTGGCGTATTCGCGGCGCGATACTTCTGTCTGGCCCTTATAACGTCCGTCTGGAGGGCATGGCTCACGCCCAATTCGGCATAGCGACTCCGGACCCACGGAACGAGCCTTACTTCGGAACCGACAAGTCGCTATGGGACAGGGCCAGTACGGTCGATAACGTCAGTGCCGAACCGTTTCCCTTGTTGATTAGTTACACCGAGCAAGATTTGATCCAGATGCAGGTACAGGCTGGAGAGTTGTTTGCACGGTTGGTCAGCAAACATGGTTTTTCGCCAGACCTCTTGGTAGTTTCGCAGCATAATCACTTTTCTCAGGGATACAGTTTTGGAACCGCCGATGGTTCAGTGAGCGGGCCCATCGTTAACTTTGTTCGTCGTGTTTGTGAGCGCGGCGCTTAATTTCGAGGTTGTCGTACGGAAGAGATGTCATAGGTTGTCGCCTTGGCGAGGTGAGCGGTTCGATAACTAATAATTAAAAAGGTAATGGGATGAAGACTTCAAAGTTTAAGCCTACGGGTTCTGCTTGCCCGCGTTCCCTGAAAGTCGCAATCACATTGGCGCTATTCGGCACTACTCAGGCAAATGCCTTTCAATTTGATACGAGCACTCCCGACTTGTCGGTTCGTTGGGATAATACCGTCAAATACAGCGTTGGATGGCGACTCGAAGATCGCAAAGCCGAGCTTTCATCGGTTGCGCCGGCGTCGCCCAATCAGAATGACGGCGATAATAACTTCGATAAGGGATCGTTGATCCAAAAACGGCTCGATATCTTTTCCGAGTTTGATGCGAAGTACCAGAACTATGGACTTCGGCTGAGTGGT
>NZ_JABMCW010000294.1:0-6862 GCF_013179705.1 Pseudomonas sp. CM25
ACACCCGCTTGGCCTCGTCGTAGCCGCTGAACAGCCCGTCTTCGAAGCCATAGGTCTCTTTGACGATGAACGACACGTCGGTGTAGTTGCGCACGTACTCGTGCTGGATCTTGTCGTTGCTCAGCAGGTAATTGATCAGCCCGCCCATGAAGGCAATATCGGTACCGGTACGGATCGGCGCGTAGTAGTCCGCCACCGAAGCGGTTCGGGTAAACCGCGGGTCGACCACGATCAGCCGCGCCTTGTTGTGCGCCTTGGCCTCGGTCACCCACTTGAAGCCGCAAGGATGCGCTTCTGCTGCGTTGCCACCCATCACCAGGACCAGATTCGCGTTGGCGATATCTGACCAGTGGTTGGTCATGGCGCCACGGCCGTACGTCGGGGCAAGACTTGCCACCGTCGGGCCATGTCAGACACGTGCCTGGTTATCGAACCCCAGCATGCCTGTTGCGCGGATCACCTTGTGGGTCAGGTAGCCTGCCTCGCTGGAGGCAGCAGAGGCAGCCAGAAAACCGGTGGTTAGCCAGCGGTTGACTGTCTGCCCCTGGGCGTTTTTCTCGATAAAGTTGGCGTCGCGGTCCTGTTTCATCAGGTCGGCGACGCGGTCGAGCGCCTCGTCCCAGTTGACCCGCACCCACTCCTTGCTGCCCGGCTTGCGTACTTCGGGGTACTGCAGCCGGCTCGGGCTGTGGATAAAGTCCAGCAGGCCGGCGCCTTTCGGGCAGAGGGTGCCGCGGTTGACCGGATGGTCGGCGTCGCCTTCGATATGGATGATGTTCTGTTTGACGTTTTTACCCGCATCACCCTGGCTGTACAGGATCAGGCCGCAGCCGACCGAGCAGTAGGGGCAGGTGTTGCGCGTCTCGAGGGTGTGCGCCAGCTTGAAGTGACGCACCTGCTCGGCGAATGCCGGTGTCGGGGCCATACCCAACGCCGCAAGGCTCGAGCCTCCAAGGCCGACGGCGGCGACCTTGAAGAACTGCCGACGGTTCAGGTCCATCGTGCACTCCTGATCAGGTTTGGACGCGCGGAACATGGCCGGCGCCTCTCGGTAGTCACGGTGGCGGCCAATTGATGGCTGCCAACCGTTAAGACTAGTCAAGAATCCGCAAGGTGCGATGACCTGGGTCAGGTGGTAGCGCTTTATTCACGCTCAGGCACGCGGCAGGTTGCGCACCACGTTCAGCGCCGCACTGCTCTGCGCCACCGGCATGATCTCGATGCTGTTGATGTTCACATGCGCTGGCTGCTCGGCTATCCAGGCCACCGTGGCTGCGATATCTTCCGGCAGAATGGCCTGCACGTCGCGATACAGCGCCTGCACCGCCTCCAGGTCACCGTTCAGACGCACCAGAGAAAAATCAGTGCCCGAGCATAGGCCAGGCTCGATGTTGCTCACCCGTATCCGAGTACCGGCGAGGTCGGCACGCAGGTTGAGGCTGAACTGGCGGACGAAGGCCTTGCTGGCGCCATACACATTGCCGCCCGGGTAGGGATAGGTGCCGGCAATGGAGCCGATATTGATGATCATGCCGCTGTCGGCTTCGACCATACGCGGCAGGACCTTGTGGGTGACCATCGCCAGGCCGGTGATGTTGGTGTCGATCATCTGCTGCCAGTTTTCCGCGCTGCTGGCCTGGGCTTTGTCGACGCCTAGCGCCAAGCCGGCATTGTTGACCAGCAGGTCGATCTGCAGCTTGGCATCGGCAATCTGCTCCATCGCCGTCCCGAGTGATACCGGGTCGGTAACGTCCAACGCCAGGGGGATGAAATTGACCCCCAGTTCTGTCTCCAGCGCCTGCAGCTTGTCCAGGCGCCTGGCGCCGCCCAGCACACGGTAGCCTTTGGCAATCAGTGTGCGGCAGATGGCCCGGCCGAACCCCGAAGAGGCGCCAGTCACGAATGCAGTTTTCATCAGTTTCTCCAAATGGGTGGGTCAGACCAGGTATTTGACGCCCAGGCTGGTGAACAGGCAGAGCATCGAGAACACCAGCGCCTTGCGCACCACTTCATTGCCTTTGCGCAGGGCCAGGGCACTGCCCAGGTGGTTGCCGAGAATGTTGCAGGCCACCAGCGGCACGGCCAGCAGGTACACGACCTTGCCGGCGATGACGAAGGCCACCAATGCACCGATGTTGGAGGCGAAATTGAAGGTCTTGGAGTTGGCCGAGCTGGATACCAGGTCCATTCGCAGCAGGTAGTGGAAGGCAATGATGAACATGCTGCCGGTGCCCGGGCCGAAGAATCCGTCATAGAAGCCGATGGCAAGGCAGGTAAGCGGAACTACGGTGTAGAGCACCCGCGATGACAATTCACGCTCCTCGACTGGCCGGTCCTTTGGTGTCAGGAAGATAAGGATGCCGAACGGGATCAACGCCAGGATGATCTTGCCTACGGTCTCCTGGGGGATGGAGACGATCAGATGCGCGCCCAGGTAGGCACCAAGCAACGAGAATGGCACCCCGACCAGCGCCACCTGCCAGACCATCCTGCTGTTGGCCAGAAAGTTTCGAATAGCAGCCAACGTGCCCAAGGTACTGACCAGCTTCTCCTGGCCCAGCGCGACCTGCGGCGGCATGCCGACCAGCAGAAACCCTGGGACCAGAAACAACCCGCCGCCACCTGCGATGCTGTCGACAAACCCGGCGACAAATGCAATCGCCCCGAGCATCAGGATCGCCAACAACCAGTGTTCCGCCCAAAAGGCTCCTAACAGTTCCATAGCAGTACTTCCATCGAGTCGGTGAAAAAGATCAGGAGAGGACTTCGTACAGGTGGTCCGCTCGCGCGAAATGCACCCGGTTCAAGTCGTTGACCGCAAACAGACGTAACAGCCAGCGGTCGGCACCATCGTTCTGCGGCTCGAAGCCATCGCGGGCGTGCAGCACACGCTGGTTCTTGAAGATCATGAAATCACCCGGCAGCAACAGGTGCGGTTCGTCGAAGCGGCGGGTTTCCAGCACCGATCGCAGGTTTGCCAGAGCCTGCTCTGCACGCAAGTTCAGCCCGTGGGTGTTCTCGCTGTCGAAGCGGCACAGCCATTCACCGGCGTGACCACGGGCCAGCACCGGCAGCTCGGCCGTGCACCGACGATTGCCGGTAAACGAGTCGGGGCGGCGGACTTCGAACTGCGGCAGGGAAAGCTCACGAACCGCCGAGGCAGGTAATGCCGCCACTACCGCATCAAGATTGACCAGCGTCGTGCTGATGCGCGGGTCACAGCGCATGCCGAAGAACGAGAGATATTCCGGGCAGCAGGACGCCGTGCCAAGTGGCTCGGATGACAGCGGCAAGTCCGGGTTATCCACATGGTAGGAAAAGCGCAACCGCGAGCCATGGGAACTCTTGTGGCTGGATGCATTGCGCGACGGGATGACGTGGCGGAACAGCCGGCCGTTGTTCTCCCCTTCGTAAACGATCGGGTTGATACCCATCAGGCTCTGCATGCTCAGTGTTACCAAGCAGGCAATTGGCGTACTCCCCGGGCTTAGCACACCGGAATAAGGAGTGGGCGGGATGTCCCGATCCCGGGGGCAGTTGCGCACGATCATGCTGGTCAGGTGCGGGTCTTCGACAAACCCGCGAATCTGCTGGCACAACCCCTTGCCCAGCACCTCCTGAGCCTGGTCCCTGAGCTGTGGGTAAAGCTCCTTGCTGGTCTCGAAATCGAGAGGGGTGTTGTTCAGCAGGGTTTGCCAGGCACTGGAGCTAACCCAGGGCAGGCGGATCTCAAGTGAAGCCTGAGGCTCAGTCACTTGATGCAGGTGTGCGCTTTCCATTTCGAGTGTTATTCCATTGAGCTGGCTCGAGGCCGTTCGATGTCGTGCTAGGCCGGGCAGAGGCGGCAGACGTTATAATTTTTCCCTTTCACAGCGGTGTGACGACAGGTAGAGGCAACCGGCAGGTCGCGCCCACATTGCATCGACTCAATCATTGTAATTACAAAAATAAAATCGATTCAATCCATTTCTGCGAAGCAAATAGATGCCGATTGAATCGATTCAATCAACTCATTGATTTCAAAAGGTTTCTGGTCGATGGCGCAATGGTCAGGGCGTCCAGTCCGACGTGGAGTAGGCGGAGGACGAACAAGGCCGACATAAAGCGCAGTACGCAAGCATGGCAATCAAGGTAATTTACCCGTAGGAAAACACAATTACTCCCATAAGACCTTTCGTGCTAGGCTTTCGCGTTCTCGCAGATTCTGGTGCCATTTCCATGTGGGTTCCTCACTACAGCGACCTGGCGCAGCCGGTCTACCTGATGATCGCCGATGCTCTTGAGCAGGACATTGGCAACGGCCGGCTGGTGGCAGGCGAACGTCTGCCAACGCTCAAGGACCTCGCCGAGTCCTTGAACGTGACACCCGGCACTATCGGGCGCGCCTATGACGAAGCGGCCAAACGCGGCCTGGTAGTGGGCGAAGTCGGGCGGGGTACCTTCGTCCTGCAGCAACGCCAGGCGCAAACGCCTCCCCCGTCAACACGCCAAACGCCGATACCGCCCGAGCGAGAAAGCGGCCAGATCGACCTGTCGATCATCAAACCCGATGACGCGCACATGACGGACTGGCTGCGGGGGGCCATAACCGAACTGGCCCAGTCACCCGACCTGGTGCAAGTACTCGACTACGTGACCGAGGGCGGCCATGCCACCCATAAACAAGCCGGCGCGGCCTGGATTCAGCGTTGGTTGCCGGAAGCGCGCTGGCAACAGGTGGTGCTGACCTCGGGCGCCCAGCACGGCCTGCTGGTAGCCATCAGCAGCCTGTCGAAGAATGAAGACGTGGTGTTGTGCGAGTCCTTCTGCTACCCGGGCATCATTTCCCTGGCCCATAGCATGGGGCGCCGTCTGCGCGGCGTGGCCATGGACGAGCACGGGCTGATCCCCGAAGCACTGCGTGCGGCGTGCCTGGAGCACCGCCCTTCCCTTCTGGTGTGTGTCACCACTCACCAGAACCCGACCAACACCATCATGCCCCACGCACGGCGCCAGGCCATCGCCGAAATCGCCCGCGAGTTCGACCTGTTCATCGTCGATGATGATATCTACGGTTTTCTCGAACCCGCGCCGGACTACAAACCCCTGGCTGCCTATGCGCCAGAGCGCTCGGTGTACCTCACCAGCCTGTCCAAGAGCGTGCTGCCTGCGCTGCGCATCGGCTACCTTTATGCGCCGCCGCAAACGCTCTCACGATTATCGTCGATGGTGCGCAGCAGTGTCTGGATGCCTTCGCCGCTGATGGCACAACTGGCCAGCAACCTGATCAACAGCGGCATGGCCGACCGCCTGGTGCAGGTGCAGCAGGAGGAAGCGGCGGCGCGCCAGTGCATGGCGCAGCAGATTCTTGGCAAGTACAAGATCCGCAGCCAGCCCAACAGCTTCCACATCTGGCTGGAGTTGCCCGCCCCCTGGACCAGCGACGAGTTTGCCAACCTGGCCCGCAGCAACGGCGTCACGGTGGTGAGTGGCAGCCAGTTCCTGCCCGAACGTAGCAACGCCACCTGTGGGGTGCGGATTGCGCTGATGACACCAAGCCGTCAGGAACTGGGCTTTGCATTGACCAAGCTGGTCAGCTTGCTGGATTCGCCGGAGCCGCGGCTGTTCTATTGAAGCGCTGGATGATTTTGCACACCCAGCCCCACATTGCTTGATTGACTGGCACGGGCGGATTTGCGACACCGGTTAATTGCACCGCGTCGCACATTCCGGAACGGCCAGTCGTGCGACCCAAAAAAAACCCAGGGCAATGGCCCTGGGTTTTGCTCTAGCTGGACAACTTCACGCTCTGATCAGAACGGAATATCGTCATCGAAGCTGTCGAAGTCAGCTGCCGGCTGCGGTGCTGCCTGCTGCGGTGCAGGGCGCTGCTGCTGTTGCTGCTGCGGGCGCTGGGCCTGCTGGCGTGGCGGGGCCTGGTTGTACTGTTGCTGCTGGCCGCCCTGGTTGTAGTTGCCGCCGGCCTGGTTGTACGGGTCACCGCCCTGCTGCTGACCTTGTGGACGGCCGCCCAGCAGCTGCATGGTGCCGTTGATGTCGACGATGATCTCGGTGGTGTAACGCTTGATACCGTCTTTTTCCCACTCGCGGGTCTGCAGCTTGCCTTCGATGTAGCACTGCGAACCCTTGCGCAGGTACTCGCCAGCAATTTCGGCAACCTTGCCGAACAGCGACACACGGTGCCACTCGGTACGCTCGACCTTCTGGCCCGACTGTTTGTCGGTCCACTGCTCGCTAGTAGCCAGGCTCAGGTTGGTCACGGCGTTACCGTTGGGCAGGTAGCGGACTTCGGGATCCTGGCCACAGGTGCCGACCAGAATGACTTTGTTAACCCCACGGGCCATAACGTTCTCCTAGGCTTCGCACGCCGAAGAGGCCGGGTTTACCAGGCGCTCGAGGGTCGTACGGTCCAAAATTTTCGTATCCAGTTTGATATAGATGGCGGATTCTTCTTCCACCACAACGGCGTCGGTCACACCCGGCACAGCCATCAGGCGCTCGGTCAGGCCGGCTTCCCGGACTGCCTCTGGCGTCAGCGGCATACGCAGGCTGGTCACATAGGGCGGCTCGTTCATGCGCAAGGCAACGACCAGCCAGATGGCACACAGCACCGCGCAACCCAGGAACACCATGTTCAGCCCGCCGTGCTGGAACAACCAGCCACCGAGGATTCCTCCCAGGGCAGCACCGAGGAACTGGCTGGTGGAATACACCCCCATTGCCGTCCCCTTGCCACCTGCAGGCGACACTTTGCTCACCAGTGAAGGCAACGATGCCTCCAGCAGGTTGAATGCAGTAAAGAATACCACGGTGCCGATCACCAGTCCGCGCAAACCGTCAGCCCACTGCCAGAAGAACAGCT
>NZ_JABMCW010000295.1:0-6846 GCF_013179705.1 Pseudomonas sp. CM25
TGCTTGCTTTGCATCGGGCCTGGGCAGAAGCTATGCAGCATTAGGAGACCCCGATGAACCTGCAAGAACTCACCCAACGCCTGCACCAGATCCGCGACACCAACGACTGGAGAGGTTTCCACAGCCCGAAGAACCTGGCCATGGCCGCCAGCGTCGAAATGGCCGAGCTGGTGGAAATCTTCCAGTGGCTGAGCGAGGACCAGTCGCGCCAGCTGCCAGCCGACCAGCTTGCCCACGCCGGCCAGGAAGTCGGCGATATAGTGCTCTACCTGTTGCTGCTGTGCAGCGAACTGGGCCTGGACATGGACCAGGTGGTGCGGGCCAAGCTGGCCGATAGCGAAAGGCGCTTCGCCCGATGAACGACCGTCACTTCGATGAACTGGCCACCCGCTTCGCCGAGAAGATCTACGGCGGTGCCAAGGGCGCCATCCGCCTGGCCGTGCTGCAGGCCGACCTGGCCGAGGCCCTGCCCGACCGCCCACTGCGCATCCTCGATATCGGCGCCGGGCTGGGCCATATGGCCCTGTGGCTGGCCCAGCGCGGCCATCAGCTGACCTTGGCCGAACCTGCCGCGCCGATGCTCGACGGCGCGCGGGCGCGCTTTGCCGAAGCCGGCCAACCGGCCACCTTCATTCAGGCCCCCTGGCAGGACCTGCTCGGCCTGCTCACCGAGCCCTACGACCTGGTGCTGTGCCACGCCGTGCTCGAATGGCTGGCCGAACCCGAAAGCATCCTGCCTGTGCTGCACCAGCTCACGGCCGCCAACGGCTGGTTGTCACTGGCGTTCTACAACCGCGACGCACTGGTCTACCGCAACCTGCTCAAAGGCCACTTCCGTAAGTTGCGCAGCAACCGGCTGGAAGGTGAAAAGCAGAGCCTGACCCCACAGAAACCGCTTGATCCACGTGAACTCAAGGCGCAACTTGATCCTATGTGGCAGGTCGAAAGCGAGAGCGGCGTACGCGTGTTCCACGACTACATGCCCAAGGAATTCCAGGGCAAGGCCGAACTACTCGACCTGCTGGAAATGGAACTCGCCTATCGTCGCCACCCCAGCTTCGCCGGCCTTGGCCGCTACCTGCACTGGGTCTGCCGCCCGCGTTGACCCGCCCGCCGGGAGGAATTAATGCCGTACCGTCTTTTGTGCCTGGCCCTGCTGCCGCTTGCCCTGGCTGGCTGCCAGGGCAGCAACCCGTATGTGGCCAGCAGCCGCCCGCTGCCCCCGGCCCCGGCCCAGGCGGCCAGCACCTTCGATGCCAGTGCCTACCCGGCGCCCTCTCGTGATTACGGTCAGTACCGCAGCTGGAGCTGGCGCAGTGGCCAGCTACCCAGCGGCTCGGCTAATGCCGACCCGGCACAGCTGGCCGATGCCGTAAGCGGCGCGCTCGACCAGCATGGCCTGCGCCCCGCCCGGGGGGGTGCCGGCGATTTGCTGGTCAGCGCCGACATTCGCCTGGAAAAGCGCTTGCGCCAGGTGCGTGACTACGACTCATACGACCCCTACTACGGCCCATCCCCGTATGGCGGTGTCGGTTACGGCGGCTATCGGCATGGCTACGGGGGTTACGCCAGCGTGCCCATCGTGCGCACCTACGAGGTGGAGGTGATGGTGGTGCGCATCGACCTGTTCGACGCCCGCAACGGCCAGCCGGTCTGGAGCGCCAGCGCCGAAAGCGGCAGCGACAAGGACTCGCCGCGCGACCGCGAAAGTGCCCTGCGCGATTCTGTGCACAAGGCGCTCAGCGGCTATCCTCCCAGTTAACGCTTAACGGAGAACCATCATGTTGCGCCGTCTCGTTCTACTGTCATTCGCGTTGTTGCTGGCGGCCTGCTCAAGCAACAACGTTCAGCAGGATTTCGATGCCAGCCGCGATTTCGCCGCCTACCGCAGCTGGGCGTGGCAGGAGCCGGGCCTGCAGTACCGCCCTGACGACCCGCGGATCAAGAGCGACCTGACCGAGCAGCGCATCCGCCAGGCCGTTGCCGACCAGCTCGACCAGCGTGGCCTGCGCCCGGTGCAGGGCGGCGGGCGGCCTGACCTGATGGTGCGCTCTTACCTGATCGTCGAACAGCGCCAGCAGCAGATCACCACCAACTACGGCGGTGGCTGGGGTGGTTACTGGGGCGGCTATTGGGGCGGTCCGATGTATAACGAGACGCGCAGTGTCGATTACAAGGTCGCCACCATCCAGATCGATATGTTCGATGGCCGCGACGGCAAGCTGGTGTGGCGCGGCAGTGCCGAGCAGATCATGAACAACTATCCGCCTAGCCCGGAGGAACGCAACAGCGCCATCCAGAGCACTGTGGCCAAGGTGCTGGGCAACTACCCACCCGGAAGCAAGAAATAGCGCCGTAATTCGCGCCTGGCTGGTTCGCAGCCCCTGTGAGGGCGTTTCACCCGCCCTCACAGGTATGTGACAGCTACGACAAAATCCATTCCAGGCACGCCTTTTAGCCTTTCCAGCCCACTCGCCCGCCGGTTCCCGTCTATCTTCACTTAAGGAAACCTGACTGACCGGGTAGAAGTGTTCAACATTGGGAAAGGCGAACTGCCCATGCAAAGCATTGTTCTCCTGCTGTGGCTTGCCTTGTGCTCCGAACAGGATGTGCGTCAACGCCAGATCTCCAACCTCCTGACCCTGGGTGTGGCCACCTGCGCCCTGGTCTGGCTGTTTGCCACCGGCCGCACCTGGATCGGCGCCGATGCCAGTGATGCCGGCTGGGCGCTGGCCATCGTCATGCTGCTGACGTTGCCTGGCTACATGCTGGGCCGCTTCGGCGCCGACGACGTCAAGCTGATGGGCGCCCTGGCCCTGGCCACCAGCCCGCAATATGTGCTGGGTACGTTCATCGGGGCCGGGGTCAGCGTGCTGCTGTGGCTGCTCACCCGACGGCGCCTGTGGACCCTGCTCAACCCAAAGGTGAAGAAGCGTTTGCAGGCGCTGACCGAGGAGATGGGGGACAAGCAGGCGTTCGTGCCTTATGTGCTCGCGGGGTTTCTTCTGACAGCCGTATGGATCCAATGAGCTTCACTGCGGTCCGATCTGTTGTACATACCTTGTACATAGTCGCTCTGAACGACTACTTTTATACTGCCAGAGCGTCTGGCCCGGGAGCAGGGCCGTATACGAACAGGGAGTTGATCGTGTCCAGACCAGTGAGTGAAGTGAAGGTGTTGGTCGTTGATGACCAGCCGGTCATTGTCGAACAACTGTGTGAATTCCTCGAAACCAAGGGCTACGCGAGCGTATCGGCCCATTCTACTGACGAAGCCATTGAACGTTATGTGGCAGACCCGACCATCGGCCTGGTCATCTGCGATCTGCATATGCCAGAACGGGACGGGATCGACCTGGTGCGCGCCCTGAAGCAGATCGACGGCAGCCAGCGCATGTTCGAGGCCATCATGCTTACCGGACGTGCCGAGAAGCAGGACGTGATCCGCGCGCTACGCGAAGGGTTTGCCGATTACTATCAGAAACCGATGGACCTTGATGAGTTGCTGGAGGGTGTGCGCCGGCAGGAAGAAGCGTTGCTCAAGCGTCAGCGCAACTTCCGCGATCTGGGCGGGTTGAACCAGCGACTGCAGGACCTGGCCGACTCTGTGGACGAGCTTTATCAGGATTTGGAAAAAGCTCGTGGCCAAGGTGTTCACCGACGTGCCAGCGATGTCGAAGAGCCTGAAAGCGAGCTGCCTGCGGCATTCGAGAAGCTGTCGCCGCGGCAATTGGAGGTCGCACGCCTGGTCAGCAAGGGCAAGACCAATTACCAGATCGCCTGTGAGCTGGGCATTACCGAAAACACGGTGAAACTGTATGTGTCGCAGGTGTTGCGCCTGACCCACATGCATAACCGTACCCAGCTGGCACTGGCGCTGACGCCGAGTTCATCGCCGGTGCATCAGCGGTTCACCACCCATTGATGTTTGGCAAGTTGCGTTCGCGCTGACAGGTGTTTGCCCTGATGCGGTCCCTGTTGGGGGCTGGCCTGCCGCCGATGGCAGCCCCCCCTACAGCTGAACCCCAACGCTCAAGCTCACCCGTGGCCCGCGGTCCAGGCTATCCAGCGCCACATCCGCCAGAGGCTTCGCCACCTCCAGCGTCACATTGAAAAAGCGCCTGTCACCAACCCGCACCCCAAGCCCCACCGAAGCCAGATGGGCATCCTGCACCACCCCCCGGTTATGCCAGGCCTGCGCCGCATCTACCAGGACATAGGGCTGCACCAGCGCCAGCCAGCTACTGCGCAGGCTGTAGTTCAACTCGTAAGCCACCCCCCACCCCTTGTCCCCGTCTGCCTGGTCACGTGGATAACCGCGCCCGAAACTCTGCCCGCCAAACCCCGCACGCTCGCTGTCGGGCAGCCGGTCATCACTCCAGTACAACGCCCCGGACACCACCCCCTGCCAATTATCGAACAGCAGGTCGCTCTGCAACCCCGAAAGCCGCAGCCGCAAAAAATCCAGATCGTAATCGGCATCGCTGCGCCCGCCCAGGTAATCCAGGCCCTGATACACACCAGCACTGACGATACGCAAACGCCCCCCTTGCGCCTCGCGCCAGTCGCCTTCGAACGACAGTGCACGTACATAGGTGTCGTACTTCCCTGATGATGGCGGACCTTCCCCCTGGTCCTCAACATGCTCGCTGACCGAATACAAATGCCCCTGCAGCGCCATCCACTCCCCTGGCCTGACAATTACCGGCTGGCGCAAGCCAATCTCGAAACGCTCGCTGTCGCGCTTGCGCAAGATGTCCAGGCCATCGTCCAGGCGAATACGCGTGCCAGGCTCGCTGCGGTAGCGTGAAGCCGACAGCAGCAGCTGGCTGCCGGCGGCGTCCAGGTACTGGCTGTAGTCCAGGCGCTGGTAATGAACATGGTCATCTCCAGCGGGCAGCAGCAGGCTGGCGGTAAGTTGTTCGGCAAAGCGGGTCTGGGCATTGCTGGTGGCTGTGAACAGCGCCTGCGCAGCTTCACGGTTTGACTGCGCGAAGGTAACATCAGCGCCAAACGGCTTGCGCCGCGCGTGCACAGTCAGCCGGGCAGCACCATCAACGGCCTGTGCCACGGCCAGTTCGGCATCTATTGCCACACCGGGAATGCGCTGGGCCAGCCCCACATAGCGCTCCAGCGTTTCCTGGGTCAACGGGCGCTCTGCCTCAAGCTGCACCAGCAGTTGCTGCAGATAGTCGCTGGCCGGGCCAATATCGCCGTCCACGCGGTAGTCCCGGATATAACCTTCTACCAGCACCACATTGATGCGCCCGTCGGCCACATCCTGTGGCGGCAGGTAGGCATAAGAAAGCGGATAGCCCGCCTGCCGATAGCGCTGGGTCAGGCGCCGGGTGTATTGCTGCAGTTCGCCAAGGGTGATCTCGCGCCCGATCAGCGGCTGATAGTGCTCGCGCAGGTCGCTCAAGGAGAACACCGTGCCGCCCTCGAAGCGCACCTTGTGCAGCACCAGCCGCGTCTCTACAGGTGCCCAGGCATGGCGATGGTCGTCCGCCATGGCTAGCCGCGGGCTCGAGCTGACAGGGCGATAGGCATCCGTGGGCAGGTTGGTACTGGGCAGGCGACGTTCGTATTCATGGCTGTCGAAGAACACCGGCAACGGCCCGGCCTGGGCCACAAGCGCCCAGGGCAGCAACAGCAGGGGCACGGCCAGTGGACGCATAGGGCGCTCCATGTTCCCTTGAATTGCGGGCGCCAGCCGCTCACGCCCGTCACCTGCTAGCGTAGGTGCTGGCCCGGCTGCCGTCGAACGCCTGATCGCTGAGCCGGAACACCACCCGCGCTGTATCCCCGCTTTCAGGTTTCGTCATGGCGTGCAGAAACACGGGTTTACACTGGACGGGTTGGCATGTCTCTCACGCTACCCCTTATGTGAAGCATCACGCTCTTAAGGCCCTCTGCCGGGAAGCTACGCATGAACAGTCCGTCGTCTTTCACGGAGAAATGAACAAACCCGCCCGATAATTGTGTGTCGACGATTGCCTGCGTCACCTCCAACGCGACAGCATCACCCAAGCGCCCCCAGTTGAAGCGATCTGCTTTCGCCATTACCTCGGCTTGGGCCGTTATATGAATACTGTCTTGAAGGCCGTCCTCTATAATCCAGGCCTTCAAGTACTCAGTAAACTTGGTAGCTTGGCCATGCAGGGTCTCAGGATGCAGCGCTGGCCAGGACTGGGCATTTTTCAAAGGAGTACTGCCGACAGACGGCCGGGATAGCCGCGGCAAAGAGCTGGAACGCATGACCCTTCCTCGATTCCTTCCTGAAATATCAAGGTAGTTGACAGGATCACCGGCACAGTAGGCGTATGCATTCACTCCCCCCTCGGCAAACGGGCTTTGCTGATCAGGTGAGGAGAAGCGGAAAATACCGGGGTGGTAGAGGCGATGCCCATTACCCAAGAGGTAACCAGTAAGCGGTCGGTGATGCAGTTGGCCGACAAATCTGACTTCCTCTTGGACGCTACCCCCAGCGCTTTCATGACCATATGGTGTATAGACCAAAGACACTGCGATGCTGTGCGAGTTGCCAATAGGTATGGCGCTTTCAGCGTCAGATTCCGCTGACTTCATAGCATTCATATACTAGATAGCCATCAGGAGAGTTTCACGCCTGACACTAAGATTTACAGAGGCCGTGAACAACTGTCAGAAATACTAGCTGTCGGGCGCTCGCCAGTAATAGACGGGCATCACTCGCTGACCTGCAACATCACCCGCGCCGTCTCGCCGCTTTCATCCAGTGCACTAAGCTCGGCCTGCCCGACCTGCGGCAAGCGCAGCAGCAAGCTGTCTTGCCCCTGGGTTTCCCCCAATGGCTGGCCATTGAGG
>NZ_JABMCW010000296.1:0-6837 GCF_013179705.1 Pseudomonas sp. CM25
AGTCCTTCTTCAGCTCGGCCATCTTCGCCCGCACTTCGTCGGAGATCTCGATGGCATTGGAGCCTGGGCGCTGGAAGATCGGGATGGCCACGGCGGGCTGGTTGTTCAGCAGCGAGCGCAGGGCGTACTGGCTGGAACCAAGCTCGACCCGGGCGATGTCCTTCAGGCGAGTGATTTCGCCATCGGCGCCAGCACGGATGATGATGTTTTCAAACTCTTCCTCGTTGACCAGGCGGCCTTGGGTATTGATCGACAGCTGGAAGCTGGTCGAACCCGGGGCAGGCGGGGCGCCCAACTGGCCGGCGGCCACCTGACGGTTCTGCTCGCGGATCGCTGCCACCACATCACTGGCAGTGAGGTTGCGCGAAGCGGTCTTGTTCGGGTCCAGCCACACGCGCAGGGAGTAGTCGCCCATGCCGAACAGCTGCACGTCGCCCACGCCGCCCAGGCGCGCCAGCTCATCCTTGATGTTGAGGATGGCGTAGTTGGACAGGTAGAGCATGTCGTAACGGTTGTCCGGCGAGGTCAGGTGCACGACCATGGTCAGGTCGGGCGAGGCCTTGTCGACGGTGATACCGATGCGGGTGACTTCCTCGGGCAGCTTGGGCTGGGTGCGGGTGACGCGGTTCTGCACCTGCACCTGGGCATTGTCCAGGTCGGTACCCAGAGCGAAGGTGATGGTCAGCGTCAGCTTGCCGTCAGCGGTGGACTGGGAGGACATGTACAGCATGTTCTCGACACCGGTGATGGCCTGCTCCAGCGGCGCGGCGACGGTTTCGCCGATCACTTTGGGGTTGGCCCCGGGGAAGTTGGCGCGCACTACCACGGTGGGCGGCACCACTTCGGGGTATTCGCTGATCGGCAGCTGGAACAGCGAGATCGAACCGGCAATCAGCAGTATCAGCGACAGCACCGCGGCGAAGATCGGCCGGGTAATGAAGAATTTCGAGAAGTTCATCGGAGTGGTCCCTTAACCGCGTGGCGCTTGGGCGCTGGCGGCTTTTACTGTGTTGCCCGCCACTTTCGGCGCCGGGTTGCTGGCCTCCAGCGCCTGGCGCTGCTGGGCGAGGGCGGCGAGGGTCTGTTCGCTGGCCATCGCGGTTTCTTCCGGGGTGACTGCCGAGCCAGGGCGCACGCGCTGCAGGCCCTTGACCACGATACGGTCATCCTTGCCAAGGCCGCTGCGCACGATGCGCAGGCCTTCGAGCTTCGGCCCCAGCTCCACGGCGCGGTAGGCGGCCTTGTTGTCCTTGTCCATGACCAGCACGAACTTCTTGCCAAGGTCGGTGCCCACGGCTTCGTCGTTGATCAGCACGGCGTCGTATTGGGCGCTGCCCACCAGTTTCAGGCGTGCATACAGGCCCGGGGTGAACTGGCCGTCGCGGTTGTCGAACACCGCGCGGCCACGGATGGTGCCGGTGCGCGGGTTGACCTGGTTGTCGACGAAGTTCATCTGGCCCAGGTGCGGGTTGCCGGTTTCGTTGGTCAGCCCCAGGTACACCGGGGTGCTCTGGCCACGCTGGCCTTCACGGGCCAGCTGGGTGTACTTGAGGTACACGCGCTCGTCGGCGTCGAAGTAGGCGTAGACCTTGTCGGTGGACACCACGCTGGTCAGCGGGGTGACATCGGCGCTGACAATGTTGCCGGCGGTGAACTGGGCGCGGCTGACGCGGCCACTGATGGGCGCGGTGACGCGGGTGAAGCTGAGGTTCAGGCGCGCCAGGTCGAGCTGGGCCTGGATCGCATCGACGCCGGCTCGGGCCTCGGCAGCGGCGCTGCTGCGCGATTCGGCCAGCTCGGCAGAAATGGCGTTGCTGTCACGCAGGCGCTCGCCGCGGCGGGCTTCGTTGGCGCTGCGGATGGCGGTGGCCTTGGCCTGTTGCAGCTGGGCTTCAAGGCGGCGCACCTCGGCCTGGAACGGGCGCGGGTCGATCTGGAACAGCAGGTCGCCTTTCCTGACCTGGGCGCCCTCGGTGAAGGCTACCTGATCGATCTGGCCGGAGACCCGTGGGCGTACTTCGACGGTTTCCGGGGCTTCGAGGCGGCCGGTGAACTCGTCCCATTCGTTGATCGGTTGTTCGAGCACTTTGGCCACGGTGACTTTTGGCGCGGCGGGAGCCTGCACGGCGTCGGGGGTTCGACCGCAAGCGCTGATCACCACCACTGCCAGGGCAGCGAGGGGGAAGCGCAAGGGTTTGAGTGATTGTTCCATGGAGAACTCCGCCAATGTATTAGTAGTGGGCGGAGTGTGAGTGTGTTGCGCGCAAGGCACGAATCGAACGGGCCGAAGGTTAATATCACGCTGAATGATAGGTGCGGATCATTCACCGACGCCACGCATGGTCGGGGCTGGCGATTCAGTGAATGCTCGACGCCAGCTCAAAGATCGGCATGTACATCAGGATCACGATCAGGCCGATCAGCAGGCCGATGAAGGTCATCAGCAGCGGCTCGAACAGTTTGACGAACCATTCCACCCAGCGGCCGATTTCCTGGTCATGGAAGTCGGCGCAGCGCTCCAGCATCTCGCCCAGGTTGCCAGACTGCTCGCCTGCGCGCAGCAGCCGCAGTGATACCGGCGTGACCAGTTGCCCGGCTTCAAGTGCATCAGACAGCGGCAGCCCTTCGCCCACGCGCTGGCTGGCCTGTTGCAGGCCCTGCGCCGCCGCGCTGCCGAGCAGGCCACGGGCCATGCCCATGGCGGTGAGGATGGGGATACCGCCTTGCAGCAGGATCCCCAGCGAGCGATAGAAGCGCGCCAACTCGTACATCATCAGGCGCTGGTGCAGTGCCGGCAGGCGCCGCAGCTGGCAGGACGCCCAGCGTCGCACCCGTGGGTGGCGGCGCAACAGCCACAGCGCCGTGACCCCACCGACGGTGCCCAGGGCCAGCGGCAGTTGCTGGGCATGCAAGAACAAGCCGATCTGCATCAGCACCCGTGACAGCCAGGGCAATTCGGTGCCCATGCCCTCGAACACCTGGCTGAAGCGTGGCACCACGTAGCCCAGCAGGAACAGCACCACGCCACCCCCCACCAACAACAACAGCATGGGGTACACCGAGGCCCCCACCAGCTTTTGCCGCACCAGGTCCAGGCGCTGGCGGTAGCTGATGTAGCGGGCGAGGGCATCGCCCAGCGCGCCGGTGCGTTCGCTGGACTGCACCAGCGCCACGTACAGTGGCGGGAACACCCGTGGCTGCTGGCCCAATGCCTGGGACAGCGAGCGGCCTTCGTACAGCTGGCGTACCAGCTCGCTCAGCACTTTGCGCGCTGCGGCAGCGGGGGCCTTTTCTGCAAGGCTTTCCAGTGCGTCGATCAGCGGCAGGCCGGCGTTGAGCAGGGTAGAAAGCTCCTGGCTGAACAGCACCAGGTCGAACGCGGCCTCGCGGCGCCAGGCCATGCCGCGCAGGGCACCGCCCTGGCCGCGCAGGCTGAGCACACGCAGGCCCTGTTGTTCGGCCTGGCGCCGGGCCTGGTCGGCGTCATCGGCGTCGATCTGCAATTGCACCACGCCCTGTCTGCCCAGGGCCTTGAGGCTGTAGCGCATGGCCGCTCTCCTTACTGCCAACTGGTGATTTCGGCGTTTTCCCCGTCGCCGCCGGGCTGGCCATCCTTGCCCATCGACAGCAAGTCGTATTCGCCGCCGTTCTCGCCGGGTTGCCGGTAGATGTACGCGCGGCCCCATGGGTCCTGCGGCACGGCCTTCTGCAGGTACGGGCCGGTCCAGCGGGCCTCGCCACTGGGGGCGACCACCAAGGCCTGCAGGCCTTGCTCACTGTTGGGGTAGTGGCCGACCTCCAGGCGGTACAGGTCCAGGGCCTTGCTCAACCCCTCTATCTGCGCCCGCGCCACCTTGGCCTCGGAGCGCCCGAGCTGGCTGAAGTACTTGGGCGCGACGATGCCGGCCAACAGGCCGAGCACCACCAGCACCACCAGGAGTTCAAGCAGGGTGAAGCCACGTTGCGGGTTGGTTCTGCGCTGCATGATGAAACCCTCCACTGCATGGGAACACGCGTTTCCAGTCACCATGCAACAGCCGTGCACGTCTGCCTCGGGGCCTTGAGCCATGCGGCACAGGAAGCGGCACAGTGCTTGCGTCGTGGTCATCGACCTCGGGTTTTCCGGGGCATTTCCCCCACATCGGGGGCCACGACGAAGAGGCGACCGACATGCGTGGACTCATCCTTGGTTTGATCTGGCTGACGGCAGGTGCTGCCCAGGCCGATGTGTATATTTCCATCGATGCCAAGGGCGGCTACGTACTGACCAACGTCCATCGACCCGGGCGCCACTACGAAAAGGTGATCAGCGAGCCGCTGGCGCTGGCCGGCCCGGCCAATGCACAGATGATCACCGGGCGGCCGTACGCCGAGGTGGTCGCGGCGGCGGCGAAGGTCCACAACGTACCCCAGGCGTTGTTGCATGCGCTGATCAAGGCCGAATCGGGCTACAACCCCAAGGCCCGCTCGCGGGCCGGTGCGGTGGGGTTGATGCAGCTGATGCCGGATACTGCCCGCGAAATGGGTGTGGAGGACCGGCTGGACCCGGAAGACAACGTGCAGGGCGGTGCGCGATACATCAAGCGCATGCTCACGCTGTTCGACAACGATATCACCCTGGCCGTGGCGGCCTACAATGCCGGGCCGGATGCCGTGCTGCGGCGCGGTGCTGTACCGCCTTTTGCCGAAACCCGGCGCTATGTACCGACTGTGCTGAGGGAGTACCGCAAGCTGCAGGGCCTGGCAGATGATTCGCCGCTCTGAGCCAGCGGTGAGTGCACAGCCTGGGTAATACCCTTCGGCGGGCGCCATTAATTTAATACCATGGTCCCCCCAACTCTGGGCTATAACCTTCTCAAGGTGCCCAGCTGTGGAGTCCGTCATGGACATCGCCCCTCGTTCCGACGCTATGGATGTGCCTGCCGGTAGCGAGCTGGCCGCCCCGCGCAAGCCGTTCAACCTGCTGCGCTGGTACGCCTGGGTCAGCCTGGCCATCATTCTTTCGGTAGCCGCCGGGCTGGGGCTGATTTCCAGCCGGTTCATCATCGACGAAAGTGTCGAGCGCGACGCCTTGCTCACCGCGCAATTCATCACCTCCATCGCCGACGCCGAAGTGCGCCACGTGTCGATCCCCAATGTGCGCACGATGGGCGAACTGCTCGACCCGCGTACCGACCACATGGCCCTGCCGGGTGTCGACCCTGATGCCCGGCGCAAGGCCCGCGGCGAGTTCCTCGACCACATCGCCCACCTGCCGGACATGCTGCTGGCCAACATCTATGCCCCGGACCGCACGGTGATCTGGTCCAGCAACCCGGCGCTGATCGGCAAGCTGATCGACGCTGACGACGACCTGGATCGGGCGTTTGAATACAAGATGCGGGTCTCGGCCAGCTACCACAACTTCGAGCAGGCCCGCGCCGAGCAGAAATTCGTCACGCCGCCCGAGCAGTTGTTCATCGAAAACTACATTCCGCTGTTCGACGCCGATGGCGACCACGTTATGGCCATGGTCGAGATCTACAAGGAACCCCACGACCTGATCGTGCGCATCGAGCATGGCCTGATCCTGATCTGGCTGGCGATCACCGTCGGCGCGGCGCTGGTCTACATCGGCCTGTACGGCATCATGCACCGCGCAGCGCGGTTGCTGGCGGTGCAGCAGAAGCGCCTGATCAACAATGAAACCTATGTGGCGCTGGGCGAGGTGTCATCGGCGGTGGCCCACAGCCTGCGCAACCCGCTGGCCAGCATCCGCTCCAGTGCCGAACTGGCCCAGGCGTTCGACGAAGGCCCGGCGCAACGCAATGTCAACGACATCATCAGTCAGGTCGACCGCATGTCGCAGTGGATCCGCCAGATGTTGCAGTCGCTGCGCCCGCTCAACGATGAAGCCGTGGCAGTGGACTTGCCACAGGCATTGCAGGAAAGCCTGCAGACCTACGCCGTGCCGTTGGCGCGCGGCGGCGTGAGCCTGGACCTGCAGCCGTTACCGGCGGTGCAGGTGCTGGGCCACCCGGCGTTACTGCGGCAGATCTTCAGCAGCCTGATCGCCAATGCCCTGGAGTCGATGGAGCAGGGTGGGCGGCTGCGTATCGAGGTGGTGCGCCAAGACCGGAGCAGCCTGATCCTGCGCCTGTCAGACAATGGCAAAGGCATGAACGAAGCGCAGCAGCGCATGGCCTTTCGGCCGTTTTTCACCACCAAGCAGGGTGGTCTGGGCGTGGGTCTGGTGCTGGTCAAACGCATCATGGAGCGCTTCGGCGGCACGGTACGGCTCAGTAGCAGTGAAGGCCACGGGACGCGAGTGTCGTTGAACTTTCGTTTGGCAAAAAGCACCTAGAGGCATTAACTATATTCGCTAACTATTTGATATATATGCTTTTACTGGTTTTGGGGTGAAAAGTACCCAATTGTGGGGCATTGACCTCCGAGTATTTTTAATAAAACGCGGTAACCGGCTGAAAAATATACCTATTATTCTTTCAGTATCGGGCTGGCTGATTTTTTGCTACGTGATTGACCAAGCGCAACACGCGATGAATGGCAGCTGCGGCTGCCCAAGCGGGATGCTCTCAAACGGCTACTGCCATTTGCCTTGATGCATTTCTGAACGGACGCCCTGCGCGGGAACCACGCGATGCAGATGCTGGAAAACGAAGCTTCCGACAAGGCCAGTGCGACCCCCAGCGGTCTCGCCGTGCCATTGCGTGAATTCAACCTGTTGCGCTGGTTTTCGGTCATCAGCCTGTTGATCATCACTGCGGTGGCGGGTGGCCTGGGTTACGTCTCGACGCGCTTCGTGGTACGCGACAGCGTACAGCGCGATGCCATGCT
>NZ_JABMCW010000297.1:0-6818 GCF_013179705.1 Pseudomonas sp. CM25
GATGAAGAGCTGGCCCGCGCAATCCTCTCGCAGGATGACCGCATAGCCGACCATTGAGTAAACCTGCACCGGCCCTTTCGCGGGCAGGCCCGCCCCCACAGCCCTCAGGCCGACGCGGTCCCTGTGGGAGCGGGTTTACCCGCGAAGAGGTCGGCCCAGGCAAACATCACCCCCAACCATCCATGCGCATGGTAGCCCTCACCAGGCGCTGCTCTTCCTGTTCGATCTCGCGCAAGCTGTCGCGGATCCCGTTGATATGCTCGCGCGCCGCCCGCTGCGCCTGTTCGGGCAACTGCTCCATCACCGCGTGATACAGCCGCGCATGCTGCCGGTCGATCTGGCGCTTCTGCGCCGGCCGGCAGTACAGGTTATTGACCGAGGCAAACACCGTGCTCAAGGTCAGGTCGCTGAGCGATTGCAAGGTATGCACCAGCACCGGGTTGTGCGACGCCTCGCTGATTGCCCGATGGAACGCATGGTCGCGGCGGGCATGCTCGCGGGGATCGAGCGCGTCTGCGCAAGCATGCGCCGCCAACATTTCCTCGTAGCGCCTGCGGATCAGCAAACGGTCGACTTCGGTGGCGCGCAGCGCCGCCAGCCGGGCCGATTCGGCCTCCAGCAACGCGCGCACTTCCAGCAGGTCGAACAACGTGCGCGGCTGCGAGTTGAACAGGTGCATCAACGGCGCCGCGCCCGCGTGGCCGGCCAGGTCGGCGACAAACGAGCCGCGCCCGTGCTCGGTATCGATGATGCCTCGCCCACGCAAGATGCGCAGGCCCTCGCGCAACGCCGAGCGCGAACAACCCAGCTTCTCCACCAGCCGCCGCTCCGACGGCAGTGCCTGGCCGACCTTGAGCACGCCTTCCACGACCAGCCGCTCGACTCGTTCGGCGACTTGATCGGCGACTTTGGTCTTGCCTTCAGTACCCACTGCACTCCCTCACACTGGTAGGACCACTTGCACCACTGTTTCCAATCTAGCCCGGTAAACCCATCAATTACCAGCACCATGCCGAAGAACTGGTAGGACCACTGGTTCTGCCTCTCGACCAATGCCGCCGGCGCACGCAGGCTGCCAGGGTGACCGCTTTGCCAACAACAACAAAAACCGTTGCCGAGTGAGCCGATGAATATCCTGTACGACGAACGTGTCGATGGCGCGCTACCCGCCGTGGACCAGACGGCGCTGCTGCACGCGTTGCGCGATGCGCTGCCGGACCTTGAAATCCTGTACCGCCAGGAAGACCTCAAACCCTACGAATGCGACGGCCTGTCAGCGTACCGCACGGTGCCGCTGCTGGTGGTGCTGCCCGAGCGCCTGGAACAGGTGCAGGCCTTGCTCAGGCTCTGCCACCAGCGTGGCGTGCCGGTGGTCGCGCGCGGTGCCGGCACTGGCCTGTCGGGCGGCGCGCTGCCGCTGGCCAAGGGCATCCTGCTGGTGATGGCGCGCTTCAAGCGCATCCTCGAAGTCAACCCGCAGGGCCGTTTTGCCCGCGTGCAGCCCGGCGTGCGCAACCTGGCGATTTCCCAGGCTGCAGCCCCCCACGGCCTGTACTACGCGCCCGACCCGTCCTCGCAAATTGCCTGTTCCATCGGCGGCAACGTTGCCGAAAACGCCGGTGGCGTGCACTGCCTGAAGTACGGCCTGACCGTGCACAACCTGCTCAAGGTCGACATCCTCACCATCGAGGGCGAGCGCCTGACCCTGGGCAGCGATGCCCTGGATAGCCCCGGCTTCGACCTGCTGGCACTGTTCACCGGTTCCGAAGGCATGCTAGGGATCATTACCGAAGTCACCGTCAGGCTGCTGCCCAAACCCCAGGTGGCACGGGTGCTGCTGGCCAGTTTCGACAGCGTCGAGGATGCCGGCCGGGCGGTCGCCGAAATCATCGCCGCCGGCATCATCCCTGGCGGCCTGGAGATGATGGACAACCTGGCGATCCGCGCCGCCGAAGACTTCATCCACGCCGGCTACCCGGTGCACGCAGCAGCCATCCTGCTGTGCGAGCTGGACGGCGTGGAGGCCGATGTGCACGACGATTGCGCACGGGTCGCCGAGTTGCTGGCGCAAGCCGGCGCCAGCGACGTGCGCCTGGCCTGCGACGAAGCCGAGCGCATGCGCTTCTGGGCCGGGCGCAAGAACGCCTTCCCGGCGGTGGGGCGCATGTCCCCGGACTACTACTGCATGGACGGCACCATCCCGCGCCGCGAACTGCCCAGGGTGCTCAAGGGCATCAGCGACCTGTCCACGCATTACGGCCTGCGCGTGGCCAACGTGTTCCATGCCGGCGACGGCAACATGCACCCGCTGATCCTGTTCGACGCCAACCTGCCAGGCGAACTGGAGCGCGCCGAAGCCCTCGGCGGCAAAATCCTCGAACTGTGCGTGGCGGTGGGCGGCAGCATCACCGGCGAGCACGGCGTGGGGCGCGAGAAGATCAACCAGATGTGTGCGCAGTTCAACAGCGATGAAATCACCCTGTTCCACGCAGTCAAGGCCGCTTTCGACCCGCAGGGCCTGCTGAACCCGGGCAAGAACATCCCTACCCTGCACCGCTGCGCCGAATTCGGTGCGATGCACGTCCACCATGGGCAACTGCCCTTCCCCGACCTGGAGCGCTTCTGAATGAGCATGGACCGCGACATCAGCCAGGCCCTGCTGGAGCAGGTCAATCAGGCACTGCACCAGGGTACCCCGCTTCGCATACAGGGCGGCAACAGCAAAGCGATGCTCGGCAACCCGCTGGCCGGCGAACTGCTCGATACCCGCAGCCACCGCGGCATCGTCAGCTACGACCCGACCGAGCTGGTGCTCACCGCCCGCGCCGGCACGCCGCTGCGCGAGATCGAGGCGGCCCTGCACGAGGCCGGGCAGATGCTGCCGTGCGAGCCACCGCACCTGGGCCACGAGGCTACCCTGGGAGGCATGGTCGCGGCCGGGTTGTCCGGCCCTCGTCGGCCCTGGGCGGGGTCTGTGCGCGACTATGTACTGGGCACGCGGGTGATCACCGGCCACGGCAAGCTGCTGCGTTTTGGTGGCGAAGTGATGAAGAACGTCGCCGGCTACGACGTTTCGCGGCTGATGGCAGGCAGCTTCGGCTGCCTCGGGCTGCTGACCGAAGTGTCGCTGAAGGTGCTGCCTCGCCCACGTCAATGCCTGAGCCTGCGCCTGCCCATGGGCCGCCACCAGGCGCTGGCCGAGCTGGCCGAATGGGGCCAGCAGCCGTTGCCGATCAGCGCGGCCTGCCATGACGGCGACGCGCTGTACTTGCGCCTGGAAGGCGGCGAAGGTTCGGTGCAGTCGGCAGCGCGGCGCCTGGGCGGCGCGGTACTGGACGGCGGTTTCTGGCGTGACTTGCGCGAACAGCGCCTCGCCTTTTTCGATGACCCTGCCCCGCTCTGGCGTTTGTCGGTGCCAGTGGCCACCGGCGATCTGGACCTGCCGGGCCAGCAACTGCTCGACTGGGCGGGTGCGCAGCGCTGGCTCAAGTCCACGGCAGCGCCCGGGGACATCCGCCATGACATTGACAAGGTGGGCGGCCATGCCACGCTCTACACACCCGGCCCAGCCAGCAGCCCGCCGCTGCCCGATGCGCTGATGCGCTACCACCGCGCCCTCAAGCAGCAGCTCGACCCCCAGGGGGTGTTCAACCCTGGCCGCCTGTACCCGGACCTGTGAGGCCAGACCATGCAAACCAACCTGAGCGAAACGTCCCGACGCCTGGCCCGCGCCGACGAAGCCGAGAGCATCCTGCGCGCCTGCGTGCACTGTGGCTTCTGCACCGCCACCTGCCCTACCTACCAGTTGCTGGGCGATGAACTGGACGGCCCGCGTGGGCGCATCTACCTGATCAAGCAGGTGCTCGAAGGCGAGCCGGTCACTGCCAGCACCCAATTGCACCTGGACCGCTGCCTGACCTGTCGCAACTGCGAAACCACCTGCCCTTCCGGGGTGAAGTACCACGACCTGCTGGACATCGGCCGCGCAGTGGTCGAGCAACAGGTACCCCGCCCATTCACTCAACGCCTGTTGCGTGAGGCCCTGCGCGCGGTGGTGCCGCGCCCGGCGCTGTTCAAGGCCCTGACCCGCAGCGGCCAGGTTCTGCGTCCACTGCTGCCGGCGGCGCTCAAGGGCAAGCTGCCGAGCCGAGTCAGCGCGCCCGGCATACGCCCCGCGCCACGCCATGCGCGGCAGGTGCTGATGCTGGAAGGCTGCGTGCAGCCGGCGCTGTCGCCCAACACCAACGCCGCCGCTGCACGCCTGCTCGACCGCCTGGGCATCAGCGTGGTGCCGATCCAACAGGCCGGCTGCTGCGGCGCCGTGGACTACCACCTCAACGCTCAGGAGCAAGGCCTGCAACGGGCCCGGCGCAACATCGACGCCTGGTGGCCGGCGATCGAAGCCGGTGCCGAGGCTATCGTGCAAACCGCCAGCGGCTGCGGCGCGTTCGTGCGCGACTACGGGCATCTGTTGCAGCAGGACCCGCGTTACGCCGCCAAAGCCGCACGCGTCAGCGCCCTGTCACGCGATCTGGTAGAAGTATTGCGCGATGAGCCAGTCGAGCAATTGAGCCTGTGCGCCGAGCAGCGCCTGGCCTTTCACTGCCCGTGTACCCTGCAGCACGCCCTGAAGCTGGGGGGTGTAGTGGAGGCGCTGTTGACGCGCCTGGGCTTTACTCTGACCGAGGTGCCGGACGGGCACCTGTGCTGCGGCTCGGCTGGCACCTATTCGCTGACCCAGCCGGACCTGTCACAGCAGCTGCGCGACAACCGCCTGAATGCCCTGGAAAGCGGTAAACCGCATGTCATTGCCACTGCCAACATTGGCTGCCAGGCCCATCTGGACGGGGCTGGACGCACGCCGGTGCGGCACTGGATCGAAATTGTCGAAGCAGCCCTGAACCCGGAGAACCCCCATGCATAGCAAGTTCGTGATCGGCCAGGCCGAAGTCGCCCGCGTGCTCACCGCCGCCCGCGCCGAGGCCCGGGCCCGGCAATGGAACGTGACGATCGCCGTGGTCGACGACGGCGGCCACCCGCTGGCCCTGGAGCGTATGGACGGCTGCGCGCCGGCCAGCGCCTACATCGCGGTGGAAAAAGCCCGCACCTCTGCGCTAGGGCGCAAAGAGACGCGGGATTACGAGGAAATGGTCAATGGCGGGCGTACCGCGTTCGTCACTGCACCGTTGCTGACCAGCCTCGAAGGCGGCGTGCCGCTGCGGGTGGATGGCCAGGTGGTGGGAGCGATTGGCGTGTCCGGGGTCAAGTCCGAGCAAGATGCCCAGGTGGCCAAGGCCGGGGCGGCTGCCTTGTAAACCCCGTACCGGCCTCTTCGCGGGTTCATCCCCGAAGAGGCCGGTACGGGCAAACGGTTTGCACAAGGTTGTTCGGGGCTAAGCCGATCATTGCCAGTTCATATTCAACCCACCGATTTCAACGGCACCCGCCCGCCCACGGTTTTCTGTTAGGGCCATAGCGTGGTGCTTGCTGCTGGCCAGGGACGACAAGCATCATATGCGTACTGCCCGTTGCCATGGATACGCCAATGACTGTTGTACCTTTCCCCCTCACGGAGCCGGGCCGCTGCAAACGCCTGAAGGCGGCCAGCAGCCGCGACCATGACAGCGTCGACCAACTGGTGATGGCGGCACGGCCTTTCGACGACCGCGCGCGCTACGGCCGCTTCCTGCAGGTGCAGCATCGCTTTCACGGCAGCCTGTTGGCGTTGTACCAGGACGAGCAACTCAACCAGCAGTTGCCGGGGCTGATGCAGCTGTCGCGCTTCAGTGCGGTCGAGGATGACCTGCGCGATCTGGGCCTGCCGTTGCCGGCAGCGCCCGCAACGATTTGTGCCAGTGCGGCCCAGGCGCTGGGTTGGTTGTATTGCAGCGAGGGCTCGAACCTGGGCGCGGCGTTTCTGTTCAGGCATACCCAGCGTTTGGGCCTGGATGAGCACCACGGCGCCCGCCACCTGGCAGCGCACCCGGATGGCCGGGCGCTGCACTGGCGCGAGTTCGTTGCCAGGCTGGATGGGCTGCTGCTGGATGAGCAGGAAGAGGCCGAAGTGCTGGTGGGTGCCATCGCCGCGTTTGACAGCTACAGGGCGCATCTGCGTGAGGTGTTTGCGTAGCGATGTAAACCGCCAATTCTCTACAAGTTGTTGCTGCAGCGAACTTTTTCCCGATTGCCGGTCTATCTGTGAGGCACAGAAAGGTAGCGCAACGCGACACAGGGTTCGCTGCGCACCTGCTGGCCAAATGGCTCAATTGGTATCAGAGGTGGGCTTCGCTCATGAAAATACATGTCGCTAGGTTGATGCTGCTCGGCCTGTTCTCGTTCGCGGCGATGGGCACTGCATCGGCAACACAAATGAAGGCGCCCGTCGCGGTGGCCCCGGCCGTACAGTCACCGGTGCAGCCTGCTGCCAACCCCTGGTCACGGGTAGCCAGTGTGGCTGCTGCGCAGCCAGACACACTGCTGGCCCATGATGACGACCGCTGGCATGACCGCCGCGGCGACTGGCGCCGCGAGCAGTGGCGGCGCGAGCAGGCCCGGCGGGATTGGGAGCGCCGGCGCGACTGGGAACGGCGCCGTGACTGGGAGCGCCGGCATGAGCGGGCCCTGCACCAGCGGCACCATGACGAGCACCGGTATTATCGCCGTTGATCCGGTGTTTTATGCAGGTTGAGGCCGTTTTGCGGAGCCTCGTTGGCAGGTGAGGGTCCTACAGGGATCGCATCAGGGCTGACAGCCCTGATGCCATCAGCCATTCGCTCCGACAGCGGTCTCCCCCGCCTCAGCCTCCAGCTTCAAACGGT
>NZ_JABMCW010000298.1:0-6788 GCF_013179705.1 Pseudomonas sp. CM25
TGTTGGCCAGCAGCAACGTCTCACGCGACCACAGGGTGAAGCCGACCTGGCTCTTGACCACAGGCGCACGCAGGGCGAACAGGGTGAGCGAACCACCGACCACGAACAACAGGAAGATCAGGATGAAAATGCCGCGCGACGGGTCGGCAGCAAATGCGTGCACCGAGGTGAGCACGCCGGAACGCACCAGAAAAGTCCCCAGCAGGCTCAGCGAGAACGCGGCAATGGCCAGCAGCACGGTCCAGCTCTTGAACACACCGCGTTTTTCGGTCACTGCCAGCGAGTGGATCAGCGCCGTGCCCACCAGCCAGGGCATGAACGAGGCGTTTTCCACCGGGTCCCAGAACCACCAGCCCCCCCAGCCAAGCTCGTAATAAGCCCACCAGGAGCCCAGGGTGATACCCACCCCGAGGAAGGCCCAGGCGACAATGGTCCAGGGCCGCGACCAGCGCGCCCAGGCTGCGTCCAGGCGACCGCCGAGCAAGGCGGCGATGGCGAAGGCGAAGGCCACCGAGAAGCCCACATAGCCCATGTACAGCATCGGCGGGTGGACGATCAGACCGAAGTCCTGCAGCAGCGGGTTAAGGTCACGGCCATCGGTCGGCACCTGCGGCAGCAGCCGCTGGAACGGGTTGGAGGTGATGATCAGGAAGCTCAGGAAGCCCACGCTGATCATGCCCATTACCGCCAGCACTCGGGCCAGCATCACCTGCGGCAACTGCCGCGAGAACACCGACACGGCGAAGGTCCAGCCGCCGAGGATCAGCGCCCACAGCAGCAGCGAACCTTCGTGGGCACCCCATACGGCACTGAACTTGTAGTACCAGGGCAAGGCGCTGTTGGAGTTGCTGGCTACATAGGCAACCGAGAAATTGTCGGTCATGAAGGCATGGGTCAGGCAGGCGAAGGCAAAGGCCAGGAAGGCAAACTGCCCCCAGGCCGCCGGCCGCGCCAGGCTCATCCACAGGCTGTCGCCACGCCAGGCGCCGAGCAGCGGCACGCTCGCCTGCACGATGGCAAAGCAGATGGCCAGGATCATTGCCAGCTGGCCGAGTTCGGGGATCACCAGTGCAGCGTTCATGGCTTGGCCTCCGCGCCGGCGGCGGCCTGGCCGCTTTCCTTCAAGGCCTTGGTGACCTCGGGTGGCATGTACTTCTCGTCGTGCTTGGCCAGCACCTCATCGGCCACGACCACGCCTTCGGCGTTGACCTTGCCGAGGGCAACAATACCCTGCCCTTCGCGGAACAGGTCGGGCAGGATGCCGCGGTAGGTGATGGGCACCGACTTGTTGAAATCGGTGACCACGAAGCGCACGTCCAGCGAGTCGGCCGAGCGCTGCACCGAGCCCTTCTCGACCATGCCGCCGGCGCGGATGCGCGTATCCTGCGGCGCTTCGCCGTTGGCGATCTGGGTGGGTGTGTAGAACAGGTTGATGTTCTGCTGCAATGCGCTCAAGGCAAAGCCGACGGCAACCCCGACGCCGACCAGCAGGCCGACGATGAGCAACAGGCGTTTCTTGCGCTGCGGATTCACTGGTTGTTCTCCCGGCGCAAACGGCGCGCCTCTTCTTGCAGGTAACGACGGCGGGCCAACAGGGGTGCGGCGACATTCAGCGCCAGCACTGCCAGGCAAATGCCATAGGCCGACCACACGTACAGGCCATGGTGGCCCATGGCGAGAAAGTCACCGAAGGTGGCAAAACTCATTGTGCCGCCCTCCGCCCCAGGCTGTTCAACACTTCGTCCTTGACCCAGCTGGCGCGCGCTTCGCGCTTGAGCACTTCAAGGCGCATGCGCAGCAACAGCACGGCGCCGAAGAAGCAGTAGAAGCCCAGCGCCGTGCACAGCAACGGCAGCCACATCTCGGCGGGCATCGCCGGTTTTTCGGTCAGGGTGAAGGTGGCGCCCTGGTGCAGGGTGTTCCACCACTCCACCGAATACTTGATGATCGGGATATTGATCACGCCGACAATCGCCAGCACCGCGCAGGCCTTGGCCGAACTGTCACGGTTACTGATTGCCTGGCCCAGCGCAATGATGCCGAAGTACAGGAAAAGCAGGATAAGCATGGACGTAAGTCGTGCATCCCAGACCCACCAGCTGCCCCAGGTCGGCTTGCCCCAGATGGCGCCGGTGACCAACGCCACGGCGGTCATCCAGGCGCCGATCGGCGCGGCGCATTGCAGGGCGACGTCGGCCAGTTTCATCTTCCACACCAGGCCCACCACCCCGGCCACTGCCAGCAGCACATAGCAGGACTGCGCCAGCATCGCCGCCGGCACGTGGATATAAATGATGCGGAAACTGTTGCCTTGCTGGTAATCCTCGGGCGCAAAGGCAAGGCCCCAGGTGATGCCGACCGCCAGCAGCAGCACGGCAGCGCCAGCCAGCCAGGGCAGCATGCGGCCGCTGATGGCATAGAACCATTTGGGGGAGCCCAGCTTGTGGAACCACGTCCAGCTTATTTTCATCAGGGTACATCCAGGGTATTTGCCGGGCTTGAGAGCCCGGGACTCGTTATTCGCCAACGCTGATCTTCAGGCCAGCCGCTATCGCAAAGGGTGCCAGGGTCACGGCCAGGGCCGTCAGGCTGGCGAGCCAGAGCAGGTGGCCGGTTGCGGGCATATTCTGCAACGCCGCCTGCAACGCACCACTGCCCAGGATCAATACAGGGATATACAACGGCAGAATCAGCAATGCCAGTAACAAACCACCACGCTTCAGACCGACCGTCAGCGCGGCACCTACCGCACCCAGCAAACTCAACACCGGCGTACCCAGCAACAAGGAAGCGAGCAACACCGGCAAGCACTGGCTGGGCAGCCCCAGCATCAATGCCAGCAGTGGCGCCAACAGTACCAGTGCCAGCCCGGAAAAGATCCAGTGCGACAGCACCTTGGCCAGCACCAGCAGCGCCAGCGGATGCGGCGACAGCACCCATTGTTCCAGCGAGCCGTCTTCGAAATCGCTGCGGAACAGGCCGTCCAGCGAGAGCAGCACCGCCAGCAGCGCCGCCACCCAGACCAGGCCTGGCGACAAGGTTTGCAACAATTGGCTTTCCGGGCCGACCGCCAGCGGGAACAAGGCCACGACGATGGCGAAGAACACCAGCGGGTTGGCCAGCTCGGCCGGGCGCCGGAACAGCAAGCGCGCTTCACGGCGCAGCAGCAGGATGAATACGCTCATGCGGCCCACTGCCCCAGGTTCAGCTCACGGTAACCGGACGGCTTGCGGTCGAGCGTGTGGTGGGTGGTCAGCACCACCGTGCCGCCCTGCTCGCAGTGGGCTGCCAGGTGCGCTTCAAGTTGCGCCACGCCTTGCTTGTCGAGGGCGGTGAACGGCTCGTCGAGAATCCACAGCGGCGGGCAGGCCAGGTGCAGCCGGGCCAGGGCCACGCGGCGCTGCTGGCCGGCAGACAAGGTGTGGCAGGGCACGTCTTCGAAACCGCGCAGGCCTACTGCCTGCAGCGCCGCCCAGATCGCATCGCGGCTGGCGGGCTGGTGCAAGGCGCATAACCAGGTGAGGTTTTCCTCGGCAGTGAGCAGGTCCTTGATACCGGCGGCATGGCCGATCCACAGCAGGATGCTGGCCAGGGCATGGCGCTGCTCGGCCAATGGCTTGCCGCCCAGCAGGATCTGCCCGGCGGTCGGCTGCATCAGGCCCGCCAACAGGCGCAACAGGCTGGTCTTGCCACTGCCGTTGGGGCCGCTGATCTGCAGCATGTCGCCGGGCCGCAGCTCGAAAGCGAGGTGCTCGAACAGCAGGCGCCAGTCGCGCTCGCAGGCCAGGCCTGCGGCTTGGAGGTGAAGGGTCACGGTTTCGCCTTATCTTGGTAGGGCCCAGCCCGATATTTTGCCTGTTTCGCGGGCAAACCCGCTCCTACCGGTACCGCGCAGCGCTCGGATGCTGCACAAAAACCTTGTGGGAGCGGGTTCACCCGCGAAGCAGGCAACACCGCGCTGACGCCCTCATGTCTCAAGTCGCCCCCCGCGCTGCCGTTATACTGGCAACCACGGGCGCTCGGCATTATTACACGCGCCGCCGCGCTGCCAAGAGGCCGGGCTCGACAGGTTGTATACAATCATGACTGAAATCAATAGTCTCGGCACACAAACCGCGATCAACAACCAAGCCATGAAGGCGGGCATGACCGGCGAACTGCTGCGCCTTATCCAGGCACAGCCCGGTTTGCTGGCCCCCGGCGAGACCGCGCAGGCCCAGGTGGTGTCGTTGCGCCAGACGGGCCAGGAATTCCAGCTGGTGCTGCGCCTGATCCAGGCCAACGGCGTGCAGACCCAGCTGCAAGCCAGCGCCAGCCAGCCCCTGCCCCAAGGCAGCCAGGTCACGGTCAGCCAGACCGAAGGCAATCGCCTGGCGATCCTGCTGCAGCAAGCCAACGCCAGCCAGATCGCCACCCTCACCCGCCTCGATACCAGCAAAGTGCCAGTGGGCACCCTGCTGCAAGGCAAGGTCGTGACCAATCAGCTGCTGCCCCAGGGCCCTGGGCAACCCGCCGCCTACCGGGCGCTGGTCAGCCTGCTCAACAGCGCCCAGGCCGGCGCTACCCTGAGCATCGACAGCCCGCGCCCGCTGGCCATCGGCAGCCTGCTCAGTGCGCTGGTGCAGGGCGACCAGTCGCTGCGCTTCGTGCCGCTTAGCGGACGGCAGGACCAGCTCAATATTGCCCAGCAGCTGCTGACCCAGCAAAACCGGCAGGCCTCGCTGCCCGGCCTGCTTAACGCCCTGCAACAGCTGACCCGCGACCCAGGCGTCGAGGGCAACCTGCGGGCCAGCGCCGAACGCCTGCTGGCCGGCCTGCCGGACGCGCGGCAACTGGGCGACGCCAAGGGTGTGGCCCAGGCCTTGAACAACAGCGGGGCCTTCCTCGAAGCGAAACTGCTGGGCGGCTTCCCTGCCAGCGTCGCTACCGACCTGAAGGCGCACCTGCTGCGGCTGGTGGCACAGGCGCCGATCAACCCGACCGGCGCCCCCAACCTGGCCCCGGCCAGCCTCGCCGTGACCATGCCGGCGCTGGCACGCGGCGCACTGGGCATGCTCGAGCGGGTCAGCCCCAAACCGCAGCCCGGGGCCTTCCCGCTGCCGTCGCGCCTGCTCAAGGCCATGGAAGAAGAAGGCGACCTGCAGCAACTGCTGCGCCTGGCCGCTGCTGCCGTTTCACGCCTGCAAAGCCACGCCATGAGCAGCTTGCAGCAAACCGGCACACTGGAAAACGGCAACCTGCAGAGCACCTGGCAAACCGAAGTGCCGATCCGCCACGGCCAGGAGTTCATCCCCTTGCAGGTGAAGCTGCAGCGCGAGGAAACCCCGCAACAACAGGCCGACCGTCAGCATGAGGCGCAAGACCCGCTACAAGCCCTGTGGCGCATCGAGCTGGCCTTCGACCTCTCACCACTGGGCCCCATGCAGGTCCAGGCGCAACTGAGCCAGGGCCGGCTGAGCGGGCAGCTGTGGGCAGAACGCGAACAAACCGCGCGGCTGATCGACACCCAGCTCGGCGCCCTGCGCGAACGCCTGCTGGCCCGCGGCCTGGATGTCGGCGACCTGGAATGCCACCCCGGCACCCCGCCACAAGGCCCGCGCACGCGGGTAGAGCAACGCTGGGTGGATGAAAACGCATGACTCAGAAGCATCCCCGCCAGGCCATCGCCCTGAGCTACGACGGCCAGCAAGCCCCCACCCTCAGCGCCAAGGGCGACGATGCACTCGCTGAAGCCATCCTGGCGCTGGCCCGCGAACACGAGGTGCCGATCTACGAAAACGCCGAATTGGTGCGCCTGCTGGCGCGCCTGGAGCTGGGTGAGCAGATCCCGGAGGCGCTGTACCTGACCATTGCAGAGATCATTGCATTTGCCTGGCAACTGCGCGGCAAGGTGCCGCCCGGCTTCAGTGACGAACCCGCCACGCCCCGCGACATCACCCCGGTAACCCTGCTGCCGCCACCAGGCGACAACCGGTAGCTATCTACCACCCCCTGTCGGCGTCACCCGTTCAGCCTTGCCCTTTCCAAAAATGAGCAAGGTGAACACCATGTCCACGACCCGCATCAACGCCGCCGGCGTGCAGTATGTTCGCGACCACCTGCGCCAGGTGCCTCGCCCGGACCAGGAGGCCAGCCGCGCCCTGCGCCAATGGCTGGCCAGGCAGGGCCATGATCTCGACCCCACGCAGATCGACGTGGTTACCTTGCATCACGCCCCCGATGTGCGAGCTGGCCACCTGGTCGCGGTCACTCAGCGTGCAAGCCTGGTCGAGGCTCTGCTGGCCAACTGGCAGGGGGTAACCAACAACGATCTGTTCGGCGCCCTGTTTCGCCAGCCGTGGGCCGGCAGCTTGCCTGGCGGTCCGCTGCGCCTGGTCGAGACCTTGCCGGCACCGGCGCTCAACCACTATGGCGCCCCATACCAGGTATTCAACGGGCTGTTTCGCCGAACCTCGCCGCAACGCTATGACGCCTCGACCCTCCTGCCGATAGCCGCCGAGGCATTGCAGCGCTTCATCGCCGCCCTGGACTTCCATATCCCCTTCAAGGCCCAGCTGGACCGCTACTGGCGAGACCACCTGAACGGCCACCGGCTGGCCAGCAAGCTCAACTTCATCGCAGCTTGTAACAAACAGGTCAGCGAAGGCAGCCTCAGCGAGGCAGCAAGAAGGTTGATATGGCAAGCCGGCGGGCTGATGCCACGTGACAGTGCGCTACGGGTGAGCATGTTGAACATCTACGGCTACGCAGCCACCGATCTGTTGTGCCTCAAGGCCCCCGCCAGCGGC
>NZ_JABMCW010000299.1:0-6754 GCF_013179705.1 Pseudomonas sp. CM25
GTGGTTTCCTGCAGCAGCTGCGCGCCCCGGGGGTGATCGCATTCTATGCCTGCGTGGCGCTGATGCAGCTCAGCCACGGGCCGTACTACACCTTCCTCACGCTGCACCTGGAGCATCTGGGCTACAGCCGGGGTGCCATCGGCTTGCTGTGGGCGCTGGGGGTGGTGGCCGAAGTGCTGATGTTCATGCTCATGAGCCGCCTGTTCGCCCGCTTCAGCGTGCAACGGGTGCTGCTGGTCAGCTTCCTGCTGGCGGCTGTGCGCTGGTTGCTGCTGGGTAACCTGGCGGACGAGCCGACAGTACTGATATTCGCCCAGTTGCTGCACGCGGCCACGTTCGGTTGCTTCCATGCCGCCTGCATTGCCTTCGTCCAGGCCAGCTTCGGTGCCCGCCAGCAGGGCCAGGGCCAGGCGCTGTACGCCGCGCTGTCGGGTACCGGCGGCGCTTTGGGCGCCTTGTATTCGGGCTACAGCTGGAAGCTGCTGGGGCCCGCCTTCACCTTTGGTATGGCCAGTGCCGCAGCCTTGGCTGCAGCCGTTATCATGGCCCTTTGTTCGCAACCTGCCAGGACCCGCCCCTGATGAGCATTCTCAGCGTTTTCCACCCCGCCAGCCCGGAACTGCCGAACAAGGTGCTGACCCACCATGATGACATCGCCGCCACCCTGGCCGAGCAGGGCGTGCATTTTGCGCATGCCGAACACGGCCTGCGGGTGCGCCCGGGTACGGCCCGGGACGAGGTACTGGATGCCTGCCGAGGGTACCTGGACCAGCTGATGACGGCGCATGGCTGCAAGGCCTTCGTGCTGCTCAACCGTGATGGGGAAGACCCGGCGCAGGTGGATGTGCGCGATGAGCATGTGCACGACAGCGACGAGGTATTTGCAGTTGTCAGCGGGCGCGCACAAGTTGGCCTGCGGCTTGCTGGAGGGGTGTACTCGGTGCTGTGCGAGAAGGGTGACCAACTGCTGGTCCCGGCGGGGACCCGGCGCTGGGTGGAGCTGGGTGATACGCCGTTTTGCCTCGCGGTGCGCGTGTTTGGCAGCGAGCAGGGCGTGGAACCGCGGTTTACCGGAGATCTGACTGCACGGGCATTCCCGGGGATTGACGAGCTGTAGTGGCCTCGCGGGCCTCTTCTCGGGTAAACCCGCTCCCCCATTGATTGACCGCGAACCCTGAGGGTTACGCGATCAGTGTGGGAGCGGGTTCACCCGCGAAGAGGCCCGTGATACCACCACAAAAATCAACGATAGGTCGGCAGGGCAAACCGCTGTTGGCTCTGCAGCATGGTAATCACCGGCAATTCACTGGCCTGCTCAGCCAGATCGCGGCGAATGGCGCTGATCGCCCAGGACAGCTGTTCGGCGCTGTGCAGTTGTCCGTAGGTCAGCACCCGGCGGGTCACCTTGCCATCGGCAGCACGCAAGGTCAGCAGCACGCCGCCATCGGGGCGGGGCTGGGTATTGACCTGATAAGCCGAGAATACCGAAACGAACTTTTCCTGGATGAGGTCCATATCAACTCCTGACAAAGGTGGTGTGGCAATCGTGATGAAGTAGATTGCAGTGACCGTGCCAGAAATTGATTTGCAGAAAAGTCCTTTGAAATCAGTGATTTATAAAGATTTTTCAGAGGGGTTACCGTGCATCCTGCAAGGTCGTGCAATTTGCACAGTGCATTTTGCACGGCCCGGCTTGTGCCTATCGGCTCGATAGAAACTGAACCTTTGACCCAAAGCGTGAGCCTGACAAACACTTAGGCACCGATTTCTGCCAGGAGGTTCCCGATGTCCAGCCAAACCGCGCCCGCCACCATGACTGCCGATGAAACCGCTGCCTTCGCCGAACAGGTGTTCGACACTGCCCGCCACGGCGATGCCGAAATGCTCGCGCGCCTGCTTGCCAGCGGCCTGCCGGCCAACCTGCGCAACCACAAGGGCGACACCCTGCTGATGCTGGCCAGCTACCATGGCCACCATGACGCGGTGCGCGTGCTGCTGGCGCAGGGTGCCGACCCGCTGATCGCCAATGACAACGGGCAACTGCCCATCGCCGGCGCCGCCTTCAAAGGCGACCTGGCCATGATCCGCCTGCTGCTGGAGCATGGCGTGCCAGTGGACGCCTGCGCGCAGGACGGGCGCACCGCGCTGATGCTGGCGGCCATGTTCAATCGCAGCGACATCCTCGACTATCTGCTGGCACAAGGCGCCGACCCGGCCCACCAGGACGCCCGCGGTGCCACCGCCCTGATGGCGGCGCAGACCATGGGTGCCGTGGACGCCACGGCGCGCCTGCAGGCGCTGGCCGGCTAACAGCAAAGGGGCTTTTGCGGCTATCCTTGGCGACTTTTCACCCGTCGCAGGCCCCTTTCATGAAAACTCAGTTGCTCGAATTCATCAGCCTCATCGGCGCTGGCTGCATGCTCGAGGCAGACATCGAGCGCATTGCCGACGAGGCCGCCCAGGCCTACGCCGACCCGGCCGCCTTCCTGGCCGCCAACCCTGACATCAATTACGACGACAGCTTCCCCATGCCGCTGGGCGAATGGGTGGTGCTGGGCAGCCTGCCGGACACCGTGGTGTTCCAGGCTGACAGCTACCAGGACCTGTTCCAGCAGATCAGCGATTCATTCGACAGCAGCGTGCCGTTCACCCTCAAGCCCAAGCAGCTGGCCCGTACCGAGCCGCTGACTGCACTTAACCGCATCCAGGTGCAGATGGGCGCGCTGAACAAAGAGGCCGGCGGTTATGTGCTGTTGAATTTCAGCCAGTTGCTGGATGACGAGCTGCAGATGGTAATGGTGGGGCAGCATGACCTGGCGCGGGTCCAGGCGCTTGGGGCCGAAGTGGGCATCAAGGTCGAGCCGGCCCTGGAAGCCCTGAAAGTGGCTGTCCACGTCTGATTTCTGCTTTTGCTGCTTCGCGGGTGAACCCGCTCCCACAGGTATCCCACTGCAATCTGGGCCAGTGATAATCCTGTGGGAGCGGGTTCACCCGCGAATAGGCCGGTTCAGGTAACCTCAAGTTCAGCCCAGCGCGGTATCCAGAAACATCATCACCGCAAACCCGCCCATCAACCCCAGGGTCGCCGCTGTCTGGTGCCCGTTACGGTGGGTTTCCGGTATCACCTCGTGGCTGACCACAAAGATCATTGCCCCCGCCGCCAGCCCCATGCTGATCGGGTAGGCCAGGGCAAAGCCGGTGGAAATCCCCAGGCCGATCACCGCACCCAGCGGCTCCATCAGCCCCGACCCGACCGCCACCAGAGCCGCCTTCATGTTCGACAGCCCGGTTGCCCGCAAGGCCAGGGCCACGGCCAGCCCTTCGGGGATGTCCTGGATGGCGATGGCGGTAGTCAGCGGCAGGCCGATGTTCATGTCGCCGTTGGTAAAGCTCACGCCAATGGCCATGCCCTCTGGCAGGTTGTGCAGGGTGATTGCCAGCACGAACAGCCACACCCGACTGAACCGCTCGGTTTCCGGCCCGACCACACCGACGGTTTGATGCTCGTGCGGGGTAAAGCGGTCCAGGCCCAGCATCAGCAGCACACCCAGCCCCATGCCCAGCACCACGGTGAAGGCCGCGGCGGGCCCGCTGCCGGTGATGTCCCGGGCGGCGTCCAGTCCCGGCAGAATCAGCGAAAATGAGCTGGCCGCCAGCATCATGCCGGCGGCAAAGCCCAGCATCACATCCTGGTTGCGCGTGCTGACATCACGCAGCACCACGGCCAGTACCGCGCCCAGGGCGGTGGCGCCGAAGCCGGCAAACCCGCCCAGCGCCGCCAGGTGCAGGTTTTCGGCATGGTCGCCATGAATGGCATTCCACAGGCTCGCCGCCAGCAGCGTCAGCACGGCCAGCAGGCTCAACGCCAGGCCGGCGCCCACCCACGGGCTGCTGGCTATCTGTTGCCGCCAGGCACTGAGGGGGGAGGGCGGGGCGGCGCTGTGACTCTGGGCTGGGGGCATGTGAACCTCGGATTCGGCGTATAAGGCAGTTTATGCAGTGACCGGCCCGCATTGCCAAGGTTTCCCCTCTATCGACGTGATAGCTGGCTATGCTGTGCAGCAAAGCCTTAGCACAGGAGCCATGGCATGGGGTCTACATTCAACAGCCTGGTAGGGCTGATCATACTGGCGCTGGATATCTGGGCCATCTTCAACGTGATCAAGAGTGGCCGCGAGGTGGGCATCAAGGTGTTGTGGATCTTGCTGATCGCACTGCTGCCGGTGGTGGGCCTGGTGATCTGGGCGATTGCCGGCCCGCGGGGGAATGCGCGCATTTGAAGGCCGGCGCAGACAAAACCGGCAACACCCTCGTGACAAAATTTTCACATTGGTTTAAACAGAATCCGCACCCGCACAATGCTGCGTTGGTCTAGCACCAGCGCCATCTCCGCAAACCGCAATCCTAGGACCTTCCCATTCATGGCTAACACGGACGCCCTGAAGCAACGGGGCGGGCGAGCGTCGTTCTCGCCGACCCTGAAATCCCACCTGGCCTACACGCTGCTCAGCGCCCTGGTGATCATGCTGATGCTCAGCCTCGTGCGCCTCGCGCTGCTGGTCTACAACAGCGACATGATCGGCGATACACCCTATACAACCGTCGCCGAGGGCTTCCTCAACGGCTTGCGCTTCGACCTGCGGGTGGTGGTGTACCTCAGCATACCGCTGCTGCTGGCCATTCTCAGCCCCTGGGCGATGGCCCGGCGTGGCGTGTTCCGTTTCTGGCTGACCCTCACCTCGAGCGTGGTGATGTTCCTCGGCCTGATGGAAATGGACTTCTACCGCGAGTTCCACCAGCGCCTCAACGGCCTGGTGTTCCAGTACATCAAGGAAGACCCGAAAACCGTCATGAGCATGCTCTGGTACGGTTTCCCGGTGGTGCGCTACCTGTTGGCCTGGGCCTTTGGCACCTGGCTGCTGAGCCTGTTGTTCAAGGGCATCGACCGCATCACCCGTGGCGATGGCGTGCAGCGCGTGGCGCCGTGGTACAACCGCCTGGCGGTATTCATGGTGATTCTGCTGGTGGCCGTGGTCGCCGCCCGTGGCACCTTGCGCCAGGGCCCGCCAATGCGCTGGGGTGATGCCTTTACCACCGACTCCAACTTCGTCAACCAGTTGGGCCTGAACGGCACCCTGACCCTGATCGACGCCGCCAAGAGCCGCTTCGGCGAAGACCGCGCCAACATCTGGAAGCCGGTGCTGGACCAGACTGTGGCCACGCAAAGCGTGCGCGAGCAGTTGCTGACCGCCCACGACACGCTGGTCGATGCCGACGAGGCTGCCATCCGCCGCGACTTCCTGCCGCCGGCCGAGCGCACCCTGCCGATCAAGAACGTGGTGGTGATCCTGATGGAAAGCTTCGCTGGCCACTCGGTGGGCGCGCTGGGCAGCCCCAACAACATCACGCCGTACTTCGACAAGCTGGCCAAAGAAGGCCTGCTGTTCGACCGCTTCTTCTCCAACGGCACCCATACCCACCAGGGCATGTTCGCCACCATGGCCTGCTTCCCCAACTTGCCCGGGTTCGAATACCTGATGCAGACCCCGGAAGGCGGCCACAAGCTGTCGGGCCTGCCGGCCTTGCTCAGCGCCCGCAATTACGACGACGTGTACGTGTACAACGGCGACTTCGCCTGGGACAACCAGTCCGGGTTCTTCGGCAACCAGGGCATGACCACCTTCATCGGCCGCAACGACTTCGTCAACCCGGTGTTCTCCGACCCGACGTGGGGCGTGTCCGACCAGGACATGTTCGACCGCGGCAACGAGGAGCTGGCCAAGCATGATGGCAAAAAACCGATCTACGCCCTGCTGCAGACCTTGTCCAACCACACCCCGTACGCGCTGCCTAAAGACCTGCCGGTCGAGAAGGTTACCGGGCAAGGCCGCCTGGACGAGCACCTGACCGCCATGCGCTACTCGGACTGGGCGCTGGGCCAGTTCTTCGAGAAGGCGCGTAAAGAGCCGTACTTCAAGGACACCCTGTTCGTCATCGTGGGTGACCATGGCTTTGGCAACCACCAGCAGGTGACCGAGCTGGACCTGGGCCGCTTCAACGTGCCGCTGCTGCTTATCGCCCCGGGTATCCAGGAGAAGTTCGGCGCGGTCGACCACACCGTGGGCACCCAGGTCGACATCGTGCCGACCATCATGGGCCGTCTGGGTGGCCAGGCCCGGCACCAGTGCTGGGGCCGCGACTTGCTCAACCTGCCTGAGGGCGACCAGGGTTCGGGCATGATCAAGCCGTCGGGCAGCGAGCAGATCGTCGGCCTGGTGCAGGGCGACCGTATCCTGATCGAGTCCAAGGACATGACCCCGCGCATGTACCGCTACCAGCTGGGCAGCGAGTTCAAGGCCGAGCTGATCGAAAGCCCGGACCAGCCGGAAATGCTCAAGAAGCTGGAAGCGTATATCCAGACGGCGACCAAGAGCCTGCTGGATAACACCGCTGGCGTGGTGCACGGTACACCGAAGTAAGGCGGCAACAGGGGCCGCTTTGCGGCCCATTCGCGGGTGAACCCGCTCCCACAGGGACATCACAGGGCCTGAGGCTGGTGGTATCCCTGCCACAGGGAAGTCACAGGGCCTGAGGTTGATGGTATCCCTGCCACAGGGAAGTCACAGGGCCTGAGGTTGATGGTATCCGTGTGGGAGCGGGTTTACCCGCGAAGAGGCCGGCACAGACTGAACATTCTCCCAACCCCAAGGTCAGTTATTCAGGCATCACACACCTTGTGGTATTTGATGGAGAG